>CAIRBC010000058.1 GCA_903876685.1 uncultured Nitrosomonadales bacterium
GGTAGGGATGGGGTGATAACCAGCCACTTGGTTGCTGTCTTTTGGCAACCTAGTGGAGTGGCTAGTGGGTTCATCAGGGAAACGGACATGGCGGTTTCATTACAAGGGGTGGCATCATTGCCATGTCCGTTAGGGTGCAAAAAGCGCACCTAACCCGACCTGCCGATAAGGTCATATCCTTGTGCGATTATACGAAAGTACTAGGGATGGTTTATCCAGAATCCCATCACGGGATCCAGCGTCTTGTTAATTTGAGTAAAATCCTGATAGCCCTTGCTGGCTATATAGCCCCTGAGAGTCCCCGCATTAGCCAGACCGGGCGCGTAGAAGTACCAGCGCAATGAAGCACTGTCCCATGCCCATAAGGAAGTAAAACTAGTTGACACCAAAGAAGGCGATAACGGCGGTGTTGGTGAAAGGATGTTGGCAAGCAGCCCCGGTGTTGGATTATCGCCCACCGCAATCAAACTCCACCCGGAAGGTAATTGGTACGGCGGATAAGTCTGCGCAAAAAGCAACGAAGAAATCGCAGTTCCCGGTGGCATGGCTACTGTGGAGGACACTTTGGCGTTTACCCAGAAGCCCTCTCCACCGTTTATGGTAGTGAGTAAATCATATCCCTTTGCAGCCGCATAGGCGGCGCCCCCATCGGTCAGAGCCGGTGTATAGAATGCCCATGCAGGATAAGTGATGGCGTTATTAGTCCCGGTAGGTTCCCATTTCCAAACCGAATAAATATTTGCATCATTGAATGTACTGGCTACATTCAGCGGAGCATTCACACTGTTGCCCAGCAAATTCCAGCCCGGATCAAGCGTTGCTATCGCTGGCGTTACGCCCGCTATGAGGACAGTTTGTGAAGCAGAAAGCGTGAGTCCGGCAGCATAGGAGGCGTACACCGTCACTTGCTGATTGCCGGTTATGGCATGGGCAGTTAATCCACCGTTCACATCAATGGATGCTGCTGAACCGCTCAGAGACCAGTTCGCCATAACGGTTTGCATGCTGCCATCGTTGTAGCTTAGCCTGGCGGTATAGCTGGCCTTCTCGCCTTGATTGACCGAATCCGCTCCGGTTATGCTAAGCGCTATCGGCACGAGACCGGCACTGGCACCGGGTGTAATCGAATTTATAGCGATCGACTGTGGTCCCGAACCAACAGCATTGTTCGCCATCACACCACAAGTATAAGTGACACCATTGTTTAGCTGGGTTATTAAAATCGGTGAAGGATTCAACCCGTAGCTAAGCGCGTTAACCGTTTGTCCGCCATCAGCAGAGAGGCAAGTAGCCTGATAATTAATGATTGCGAAACCTCCGTCACTCAAGGGCGGTGTAAAACCAAGCCATGCCACCCCATTACCGGCAACCACAGCGACATTGCCAGGCTGACCGGGTACAGTCCCCGGTGCGGTCGTCACATCGAAATTTGCACTGAAACCACCTATACTCAAAGTTGCACGATAGGTGGTTGCGGGTAATTTCCCCGTACTAATATTGACCACTACACTTTGTCCAGCCTGCACCGTTCCCGATTGGTTATTGTAAAATCCGGAATTGATCTGATAGCTTCCGCCGCTGACGCTAATCGGTGCTGCTGCATCGATACCGGTCACAACCACTTCCTTTGAGGTGATACGTGTGTTAAGTGGCACCAGACTTTGTGGTGCAAAGCTGAAGGGATCGGGTACCGTGTCCACCGAACCGGATGCTCCCATTCCCGTAAGAACCAACATGAAATCGCCACTCGGTATGCCGTCGGTATGTATGGCGAGATACCCATACGTGGTACCGGTAGCTTGAGGGGCATAGGTCACGGCTATGCTACAGTTGGCACCCGCTGCAAGCACCGCAGGGCAGGTAGTCGAGAAATTATAGTTAGCAAGTGTCATACCGGGGGATGGCCCGATACTGAAGATATTGAGGTGTGAGTTGCCCATGTTACTCAAGGTGATGGTTTGTGCTGAACTGGTGGTGCCTATCTGCAGTGTGCCGAAATTCAAATTAACCGGTGAAAGACTGACAGGTGGTGCCGCACCAACGCCAATTCCGCCTAGATAAACGAATAATTGCCCGGTCTGTGTGACGATGATCAGCTCGCCATCAACCTGACCGGTGCCGAACGGCGTGAAACTCACCTCAATCTGGCACGAACCACCGACGACCAGGCTACTCCCGCAATTATTGGTTTGGGCGTATTGCCCGGTAGTCTGTATAGCTGAAATAGACAACGAGGAACTTCCTGTGTTATTGAGCGTGACAGAATGCGGCGTACTGGTAATGCCACGATCCTGCATGCCAAAATTTAATGCCGTCGGCGTCACACTCGCGATGCCCGCGCCCGCCCCGATTCCGCTGAGAGGATAAACAAAGGGACTGCCGATGGCATCCGAGGTGATAGTCATGCTGCCACTCTGATTACCTACACTAACCGGACGAAAATCAGCGGCCACGGTACATGATTGACCGGGAGCGAGCACAGTGCAATCAACACCGGCAGTGAGGCTAAATTGACCATTGAGGGTGACATTCAAATTGATGGTATAAGGGCTGTTATTGCTGATTACCGGCCCTAAGCTTACATTACCGGATTGGCCATTGGCGGGTTGCGACCCCCAATTTCCTGAGAGCGATGAAAACGTCAGCGTCGGTTTAAAATTAAGGGTGGTGAGCACAATTGTACTGGAAACAGCCGGATTTGTTCCGCTGCTGGTTCGGGTAATTGTCTTGACTGCGCCTATACCGCTTGCAAACCAACTGGTAGTGGTTTCGCTGAGGTTAAGCGTTTCGCTGCCACCCGCTCCTGAAATAGTACCCGTCACGCTGAGGGTAGAAGTGAGTCGCAGCGTATTGGCGTAGGTTCCAGCCGGCACGGTGACAGTTTCAAACGCTTCCGGCGTAGAATTCACCGTGTAAACAAAGGGAAAACTACCCAAGTCTGGAATTGTCAGCGTGACCGTACCTGAGTCAGTAACCGTAACGCCCAGTGTCGCATCGGCGTCCATGATTTTTATCGGCGCGGAGGGGGTAAAGGTTGCGTTTACCCCACTTAAATTCAAGGAACCCCCATAACTGAACACGCCATTCCCATTGACGATGTTGTAGGTCTGGTTGCCCTCAGAACTGCTGATAACGGTGCTAGTCATTCCATTAATGACAACCGTTCCTGTCACGCTCTCGGTCAACGACTGTGAGCCGTCGCGCAGGTAGCTCCACTGAGCGCCGCTGCCCAACGGATTGTAAGATGCAGTACTGAAAGCATAGGCAGGGCTGGACAGCATAATCATTGACAGAATAACCAGACCGAGCAACTGGCGAAACATATTTGACCGTATATATGAACAATTAAAAAAAAGTTGCATGACAGCCGCCTTTCCTATGTGGACACTGCCATTTATCAGGGTAAATACGCAACTATTTTAACAATGTTTTTTTGGTTAATTAAAATTATTTTCTAACAAATTGGGGATGATTTTGAGAATTCCCGGATGTCTGTTATATATACAGAATAACTGGATTTAATCCAGGCAACTTGAGAAACTTCTACACCATGCGCCAATATTTAGATTTAATGCAGCAGGTACTGCAACAAGGTATTAAAAAATCTGATCGCACCGGCACCGGCACACTTAGCGTGTTCGGCTACCAGATGCGTTTCAACCTGCAACAGGGATTTCCGCTGGTGACCACCAAAAAATGTCACCTCAAGTCGATCATCCATGAACTGTTATGGTTCTTGCAAGGAGATACCCATATCCGCTATCTCAAGGAAAATGGCGTGTCGATCTGGGATGAATGGGCTGATGCAGAGGGTAATCTGGGGCCGGTGTACGGCAAACAATGGCGCTCCTGGCAAACCCCGGAGGGACGCACGGTCGATCAGATAAGCGGGCTTATCCAGCAAATCAAGCATAACCCAGATTCGCGCCGCCTGATTGTCTCCGCCTGGAATGTCGGCGAACTCGATCAAATGGCACTCGCACCCTGCCATGCACTGTTCCAGTTCTATATCAGCCCGGCGACTGATCCGACGCGCAAGGGCAAGCTGTCCTGCCAACTCTACCAGCGCAGCGCCGACATTTTCCTGGGCGTACCCTTCAATATCGCCTCTTATGCATTGCTGACGCTGATGATCGCACAGGTATGCGACCTGGAACCGGGCGATTTCGTGCATACGCTGGGCGATGCGCATCTCTATTTAAATCACCTGCAACAAAGCGAATTACAGCTATCACGAGAACCGCGTCCCTTGCCGGTAATGCATATCAACCCTGAGGTTAAAAATATTTTTGAGTTCAAATATACCGACTTCACGCTGCAAGCTTACCAACCGCATCCGTCGATCCAGGCACCGATAGCCGTATGAGCCGCCTTTCTATCCTGGTGGCGATGGCCAGCAACCACACCATCGGCCTGAACAATACCCTGCCCTGGCGCATCCCGGCCGACCTGAAACGCTTCAAGCAACTCACCCTGGGACATCATCTGATCATGGGTCGCAAGACCTATGAGTCGATCGGCAAACCGCTGCCGGGACGGGTTAACGTCATTGTCTCGCGTGATAAAAACTTGAAAATTGATGGCTGCAGCGTCGTGCATTCCTTGCCTGAGGCGCTTGCCTGTTGCGCGAGTGATCCAGATATTTTTATCGTGGGGGGGGCTGAAATTTATGCACAGTCACTTGCCCTGGCAGATAGACTATTAGTCACAGAGATCCAGCAGCCGATCACAGGCGATACTTGGTTCCCGGAAATTAACACGGCAGTATGGCAGGAAATATCGCGTGAAATCCAAAAACAGCAGAGTCCGGAAGCACTGGACTATCACTTTGTAGAATACCAGCGGAGCGCTTACTCATAACCCTGAACGACACATAACAAATCGGCAGGTCGGATTAGGCGCGTTTTTTGCGCAGTAACCCGACATTTGCGCTCACCCTTGATCCCGTTCCGCCAATTCCTTGCGAATCACCATCAACAGACCATTGGCGGCACTCTCGATCATGTCCAGCACCTCCTCAAATTCTTCTACACCGGCGCCATAAGGATCCGGAATTTCCCTGGCCTGATAGAGCCTGCTGTAGGACAGTAATAACTTTGGTTTTTGCCACAAATCCGGCTCTCCCAAGCGGTGCAACTCGGTCATATTTTTCATGTCCATCGCCAGCACATAATCAAAGTGTTCGAGATCGGCACGGACAATCTGCCGCGCCCGTTTTGCTGACATGTCATAGCCGCGTTGCAAAGCCAGCGACTGCGCCAATGGATCAGGTGCTTCACCGATTCTATAATCATGAGTAGCCGCAGAATCAATCTCCAGACGATCACATAAAGCGGCCGCCTTGTGACGGAACACTGCTTCGGCGGTCGGCGAGCGACAAATATTCGCGATACAGACAAACAACACCCCAATTTTAGTCTTCATGATGCTCCTGAGTGCTCCTGAGTGCGCCTGACTCTGACACGAAGTCTGCAGGGTGAATCCAGCTTCAGCGAAATCCAGCCCAAGGCCAGAATCACCATAAAAGTAGCTGCATTGGCGGGAATCTGTAGATTAAAATCTACCGTACTGTGAATCAAAAGCGCAATCGTACCCATGATCGATGAAAACGCCATCCCGCGCAGCAAAAGGTCATGACGGGTGAACAAGGACTTCAGTGCCGCCATAAAGCTGGACAGCACTACCAGTCCGAGCAACGTGAACCCCAATCCCCCGACATCGGATAAAATTTCCAGATAGTCTTCATGGGCATGATCATAAAACTCGGCAATGCCTTCGCCACGATAGCGATCATACACGACAGAAAATCCTCCCCCGCCGGCTCCGGTGAGTGGATAGTCCTTCAACAGATTCAGTGTGTTGATGCTGACCTCAACCCTGCCGGCATCATGCTCCAAAGAACTTTGCGCCATGCGGTCAGCCAACTTGTCCACACCAAACCATGCGCCCACAATAAACATATCTATCAGCATCAGGCTGCCGATCAGGATGACCGCCGAACGGGTGGCGCTATGTTTGAACATCAGTGCAATCGAGGTAGTCTGTGTGCGGTAGGCCGCCAGCGCCAGCAAGCCAGTCAACAGCAGGCTGGAAAAGAAACCGGTGTTGCCCATCCGGGATCGGGTCAGCACCAGCGCAATCACCATCATCGCCAGCATCAATCTGAGCAGCAATTTATAACTCAACAACAAATGCACCAGATTGAGTAAACGATGCCGCCAGCTGCTGCCACTTTCGCGTGCGGCAGTGGTCGCCAGCAACAGTCCGATGCCGATCGCAGAGACCATTTCCAGATAACCGGCCAGATGATTGCGATTGACAAAAGTTCCGGTGGCAAAACCCAGATAGGCAAATTTTTTGATGAAAAAACCGTATTCAAGCCCGGACAAGGTCATCATACTCCCGTAAAACGCTTGGAAAACCCCGCTGAAAACCAGCGAGTAACCCAGCATCGCCAGTCGCAGCTTGCTATTCACCAGTAACAGAATCAAACCAAACAGTGCGACATAAGCAATGCTCTTCAGCCAGTACAAAAAAGTGCTGTAGGGAACCACCGACAGCGGTGCCCAACCGCTGATACCCGCCTTCTGGTAGAGAGATACGCTCTCGGGAGAAAGGATTTCCCTGAACAGTACCGGCAAGGGCAGCAACTGCAGCAGCAGATAAACCAGCCAAAGCACGAGCAGCCAAAGTACTCGCTGCGACTCGAGAAAAACCTTGCCAGGCGCGACGCGACCCTGACTATAAGCATGGATCCATAACAACGACAACAACGCTATCCAGATTTCAAACAGCGCTTCTGCCCAGGGACGATTGCTGGCCAGCGGCAAGGGCAACCATACCAGCAGCGCCAGCAGCCCATAAAACAACCGGTTATCGGCGGGAGTCGTGCTCATCGCACACAACCTGCATCAAGATTTCCGTAAGCACTGCTGCAACCATACTGATGTATACTGATGATGGCGAGCATCGTAGTTGCCTGCCGCTTCATGCCTCGCGCAATAGTTTCCTTGACCATTTTCTGCTCGACTTTAGACAAGGCACCCCAGGCACCCAGACCCACGTTGGCTACGATCGGCTGAATGCTTGGCTCCCAGGGACCCAGCGTCACCGAACGCTCCAGTGCGGTGCTAAACTCAGTATCATATTCGGCACGCTGATTTTTAAAAAACAGCAAGGTGTTCCAGGCATAAGGAGAAACCGGGCGCGAAGCGATAGCGTCATGTATCTGTTCGAGACCCTGCTGAAGCTGAAGATTGCGCTCAGCTAGTGACAAGCCAGGAATTTTCAAGCGCAGCAAAGCCAGATGCGCCTGATCTTCATTATTATCCGGATTATCTGGCGCAATCCGCTGCGCCACTTCCAGCGCATGCGACGCTACCGACAGGTCACCCGAGGTCATTTCATTTTTGACATAGCGCGAAAGCACATCAGCAACACCGATACGGGCAGCCGAAATTATCACAAACAACAAAAAAATCCCTGCCGCCCCCAAGGCGCTGTTGCGAGTTAAAAACTTCATTAGCGTGACTAGATGCGTATACCCAGGAAACGCCTGGGCGGCTTGACGGGTTCATCCTGTCCATAGGTATAGGCATAGGAATACTTATATTGATATCCATACTTGTATTCATAATGACCATAGCGGTCTGCCTTTTTGTAGTCCACCAGATTCAGTACCACCCCCAGCAGTGGCACATTAACATCACGGATGCGTTTTAACGCTGCCGTTGCCAGCGGATGAGGAGTTGCATCCGCTTTGACTACATAAATCAGTGCGTTCGCATAGCCGGAAATAACCAGTGAGTCACTGACCGGTTTGAGCGGCGGACAGTCAATCACCACCAGATCATACTGCGCTTTCAGCCTCTCGATGGTTTCACCAAATTTCTTGGACGAAATCAATTCGAGCGGAGATTTAAAACGTTTTCCCGCCGGCAGCACAGTTAGATTCGCGCTTGAAGACTGGCGAATGCATTCTTCGAGGGTCGCCTCACCAGCCAGAAATTCCACCAACCCAGGCCCCTGATCCATTCCCTCACCGATAGATTTACCCACCGAAGGTCTGCGCATATCCGCGTCGACCAGCAGCACTCTTTTGAGTTGACTCAACGAAGCAGCCAAATTCACCGCAATCGTGGTCTTGCCTTCGCTGGGCAACGTGGAAGTCACTGCGATTACGCGGTGTGGTGTATCAACCGCCGAAAGTAACACCGCAGTTCTGATCGAACGTATGGCTTCCGAAAAAGTTGAATTCGGGTTTTCCAGGAAAGCACGTTCGGGACTCGTTTTTTCCTCGAGTGCATTTTCCATGACCATCATCGAGCCCAGCACATTAACCCGCAAGCGGCGCTCCACATCCATCACCGAATGCATGGTGCTATCCAGAAAGTCCAGCATGAATACCAGTGCTACGCCTGCCAGCAAACCCAGCACCGCCGCAATCCCGATCACCTGTCTTTTCACGGGCGAAAATGCGGTGGTGGATACCACCGCCGGATCCACCAGACGTCCTGCGGTGGATTGAAGATTACTCGCCACCTCAGTTTCCTTGGCACGATTAACGAAGGTATCATAAAGCTGTTTGTTGCTATCCACCTCATGCTGCAACACGCTTAACTGTGATTCCTTACGGGTGATACTCTGAATCTCCGCCTTGGATTGTGCCTGCGCGCTGGCCGCTGCCGCCGCATTGGCGCGTGCGATTTCATATTCGCGGGTAATCCCGTTGATCACGGCCTCGATTGCTTTGGTCAACACTTCACGCGCCGACTTTTGCTCGGCTTCTGCGGCGATCATCTTGGGATGAGCTGGCGCATAGCGGCTTTTCAGCTCGGTTAATATGCGCGTCGCCTCGACATCATGCTGCTTCATTTGCTGAACCGTGGTGTCTTTCAATACCGCAGGAATCGATTCCAGAACTTCGAGTTTTTGCCCGGCATGATCTTTCACCTGCTTATACGCATTTTCGGCTTCTGCGAAACGCATCCGAGCCGCAACCAGATGGGTGGATACTTCCTCAAACTGTTTGCCGGTTCCGCTCATCACCACACCCTTGTTGTCGATGATGCCTTCCTGTTCCCGATATTGCTGCAATTTCTGCTCGGCTGCCTGAAGATTATTGCGCAAGCCAGTCATGCGTTGTGTCAGCCACACATTAGCCTTTTGCGTCATCTGCGAGCGAGACTCCAGATCCACATCCAGATAGGCCTCGATCACGGTGTTGGCGACTTCCGCAGCCAGTTCCTTGTCGGTAGAATCGAAGCTCACCTTGACGACATTGCTCTTGATCACGGGCTCTATGGTCAAAGACCGGCTAAAACGCTTGATCACCGTTTCCAGGGATCTGGGTTGATCCACATGTTCATCGACTATCCAGTCCAGCTCATACCAATTCTTGTGAGGGGGTGGATTCATGGCCGGATTATCCAACAATTTCAACCTGCGGATCACATTCTCGGCCACCGGACGAGATTTCAGTATCTGGATTTGAGAATTGAAGGACTCGGTCGATTCGCGCTGCTCATTGTATAAATCACTCAGCGTCAGCACCTTGTTACTCTTGGCGTTTTCAATCAATAGCTGAGCTGTGGAGCGATAAACCGGCGTCATCTGAAACACCACCAGCGTCGCCAGCAGGGTAATGATGAAGGCCAGTGTGATAATCTGTACCCTGCTCTTCTTGATCAGCAGCCAATAATCCAGCAGATCCAGTTCTGCGACAAAGGATCCCCCTGACGCGTCCATCTCATTATCACGATTCATCAAAAAAAACTTTCTTCAACAGTAATGGTATCGCCAGGTTCGATCAAGGCGCCAGGTGCTACCTTGATTGCAGTAGGCTTGTCCTGCTTGTCCTGATATTCATGAAAAACAGAAATAGAATCCTTGTCGGCACGATCCTTGAAGCCGCCTGCAATGGAAACCGCTTTACGCACAGTCAAGCCAGGCTGATAAGGATAGTTACCTGGTTTATATACCTGGCCATTTACAAAAATGTCTCGATATTCGTTAATGGAAACCGTGACTTTAGGATTGACCAGATATTTGGACAAACCATCCCTCACTTTTTTCTGTAACTCGGAAACGGTCAGACCCAATACCTTAATCTCGCCAAGCATCGGAAAAGAGATGGTGCCCGCATCTGTTAATCTAACCTTATCCAAAGATAACTCTTTTTCATCGTAAACGGTAATACTGATGGAATCACCCGAGCCGAAACGATAATTGGACATCCCATACTCTTCAGCCGCAAAAACCATACGTGTCAGCAATAGCAATGCAATCAAAAAATATAGTCTAACATTCATCTTTTTATCCTGGATTGATTGTTGAATAACAATTTTTTATTCTCAAAGGAGCTGTAACTCCAAAGTTAAAACGCTCCATGCACAAGCCCGAAACCATTCCGCCATACGGATGATTTCGGGCCGGCTGTGACTCACTAAGAGATTGGCCGATCAAATTTTGGAATGGATGCTCACCATAAAAATGTTACGATTGTAATCGTCAGTAGAAATGTTCGACCTCTTGGCTGCATTGCTGAAGGTCATATCTCCGATCAACCAACTACGCACCTTGTATTCCGCCTTCAAACCATAGGTATTGGTGTTATCGCTACGGGTGGTACCATTATAATCCTCGGTCAATTTAACGGCATTGACACTCAAACTGGATTTTTGGTTCAAATCATAGCCAAAATCTACGGCATTGTTGGTGGAGAGCACAAAATTGCTGCCTGGCAAGGTTGTTTCACCAGTGGTACGCCCGGTAACCCAGTTCAAACGGACATATTCACGAGGCGTCCAATGCACACTTCCTTCCCAACTGCCACCCTTAAAGTTGCTATGCGTAGCTGAATCAAACACCTTCTGCATCTGTCCGATTTTAAAAATGCCGCTGGTTTGCGCGGCGGCATCCCATGTAACACCAACCTGATAACGCCGCTCACTACCACTTAATAAGGGATTGCTAACGCCAGACGAACCCACATCAATATAATTGTAGCTGACGCGTGTATTGTTCAGCACCACTAAAGCCGAAGTTTTTGGCGCAAGTCGATAATAAAAAGTTCCGCCTGTTTCGGTCGTTGTCCGATCCATAGCATTGGTCGCGGTAGGGTTATTATCATATTGCAATTCATGATAGCCGGCATTCAGTACGAATCTCCCGCGCGATTCTTCCGAACCATAGCTGAACGATCCTGTCCCGCCTTTGTTTTTAAAGGTATTAGGCACCAGTGTATCCTTGCTACCCGACAAACTGCCACGCGGATCGTGGCCAATCTTGTATTCCGGGGTCAAGCTCAACGTAGCACGTTGAGTGAGAGCCAACTGTGCAGTGGCCGATAGATTATGATCATCATAATTATCAGCTGAACTTTGTTTATAACGACCTAAATCAGCTTCATAGGCCAGCGTATAGGCATCAGCATCTTTTTTGGCCTGCAGCAGCATTGAAGGTTTAAGCTGCAAAATATTGGAAGATATTACCTTGCCATTGCCGCCCATGGTTAAATTGTCATCATGTTTCTCGGCTACCGACAAACCTGGATAGGCATTGACACTGCCGATATGCAGCACGGGCGCCGACGATCCTTCTGCAATAAAACTCTCTGCATTAGCCGTTCCAGAAGCAACCAGCAACGCATAACTCAACATTTTCAACGGAGTATTGTTCATCTTTTTATTTGTCCTTAATAAAATTTACCGAAAAATCTTCAGCATTATCGATTTCCCTGAAGTATTCGTCAAAATTAGGTCTATTAGCAGTCACTTTTCTTTGCCTGGGTTCGATCAGGTGATAAAAACTCAATGCGGGCTTGCAGTAACTGGATTGTTGGTCGTGGTAGTAGTGGTGGTGCTGGTCGTTGCTGCTGCAGTTACTGCATTGGTTGTGGCAGTGGCAATCGCCGTTGATTGAGCCGGTGCCGCCGTAGTCGCTGCAGATTGGATCGCAGTTGCCGAACTCGGCGCTGCCGTCACTGCTGCCGTAGTGATCGCCACTGCCGAGCTTGGCGCTGCCGTCACCGCTGCCGTGGTAATCGCCGCTGCCACTGTCGGCGCTGCCGTCACCGCTGCTGTAGTAATCGCCGCTGCCGAAGCCGGCACCACTGTCACTGCTGCCGTGGTAATCGCCGCTGCCACTGTCGGCGCTGCCGTCACCGCTGCCGTGGTAATCGCCGCTGCTGAGCTTGGCGCTGCCGTCACCGCTGCCGTAGTAATCGCCGCTGCTGAGCTTGGCGCTATCGTCACCGCCGCAGTAGTAATCGCCGCTGCCGAGGTCGGCGAGGCCGTCACCGCTGCTGTAGTAATCGCCGCTGCCAAGGTCGGCGAGGCCGTCACCGCTGCTGTAGTAATCGCCGCTGCCGAGGTCGGCGAGGCCGTCACAGCTGCTGTAGTAATCGCCGCTGCCACTGTCGGCGCTGCCGTCACCGCTGCTTTAGTAATCGCCGCTGCCAAGGTCGGCGAGGCCGTCACCGCTGCTGTAGTAATCGCCGCTGCCAAGGTAGGAGATGCCGTCACCGCTGCTGTAGTAATCGCCGCTGCCGAGGTCGGCGAGGCCGTCACCGCTGCCGTGGTGATAGCAGCAGCCAAAGCTGGCTTTGACGCTATCGCAGCTGTCGTAATTGCAGCGGCATCTGCTGGCGTTGCTCCCACTGCAGTGGCGATAATTGCGGCTACCTGCTGCTCAGTGGTAGCATTGGCCAGTAATTGGTTCAATGCGGCCATATCCGTCGCAGCAAACGCATTATTAAAACCTAGTGAGAGTCCAAACGCCAACAGCAGCGTTGCAAACTTGTTTTTGATATTCATTTTTAAAGCCTCCTTTTACAAAGAATACGCTTAACTAAAGACAATCATTCGAAATTGTAACGAACAAACAAACAAACTATTTGACTAAATTATACCACTCCACACTCGAAATAGGCATAAAACTGCTAACTGTTATCAACTCTCAACAAGAATTTTCCCCAAATATCTGAATCCAACATGAAATTTAAGTCTCAAACACACCACCACCAACTATTTTCGAAAACCTATCAATATCTCATTAAACTTTTATGACAGCAGCCCATTCAACTCAAGAAAGGCAGTTCAATACGCATTATTACCCCAAAAAACCTTGAATACGGTCAAAAAAATGATCTTGAGATCCAGTCCCAACGTCCAGTTGCGCACGTAAGCGAGGTCACAATCAACTCTCCCCTGCATTTTTTCCAGACTATCGGTCTCACCACGCCAGCCATTGATCTGAGCCCATCCTGTGATTCCCGGCTTGACCTTGTGGCGCAACATATAACCTTCAACCAGGCTCCGATACAACTCGTTATGCGCCACCGCATGCGGACGCGGCCCGACGATCGACATATGACCTTGCAAAACATTAATAAATTGCGGCAATTCGTCCATAGAAGTACGTCGCAAAAATGCGCCGAAACGGGTGATACGCGCATCATTTTTTTTCGCCTGAATCACCACCGGTCCATCATCGCAAACCGTCATGCTGCGAAATTTCCACACTTCAACAATTTCCCCGCTCAAACCGTAACGTCGCTGCTTGAACAGCACAGCGCCTCTGGAAGTCAGCTTGATACCCAGGGCAATCAACAGCATCAACGGAAAAATCAGCAACAGAATGAGAGTGCCGAGAATCACATCTTCAAGCCGTTTGACTACACCATCGATGCCATGAAAAGGGCTTTCATGCACCTTCACTACCGGAATCCCTCCCACCGTTGCCCATTTTGTCTTGAACACATCAAACACTAAACTGTCCGGCACTACATATACTGAAGCGGTCGTATCAGACAATTTATTAATCAGGCGAATAATTAATTGTTCGGCATGCATCGGCAAAGTAACATAAACGATATCGATTTCGCCAGAATGCGCACCATCTATCAGATTTTGCATATTTCCCGCGAACGTCAAGTTGCGCAGATCGATACGACTATGTAAACGATCATCGTAAACCCCCAACACTCTCAACCCCATCCATGGTCGCTCATTGATATGCTCCGCCATTCTATGCGTAACATTGGAACAGCCATAAAATGCCAATTTACGGATGCTCGTGCTATTAAGCCCCCTATACAGCAGATATTTTCGATAAGATATCCGTTCGATCAACATTAATAGCGGAACCAAACTGGCCCACATAACCATTGAAAATCGCGAATAGTCGGAGGAGGTCTTGGTAGCAAACCCCAGCGACACCAAAGCAGCGACAACCGAAAACCAGGTAGAACCTAGACTGGCAAGTTCATTATTCAGTTTATCGGCGAGCCATGAACGATATAATCCAAACATCTCCCCAAAAAACAAAAACATAAGTGCAGCCAGACTTGACAAATAAAGATAATCATCATTCATGGGAACGGCATGCGCCCATAAGGAAAAGCGCATCGCTAAAAGGATGAACAACACATCCAAAAAGCGCCATACCACTGCCATAGTAGAACTGCCAGGGCTAAATTTTCCCGAGAAGGAATCTTTCAATGACAACCTTTCTTGAATAACCAGCACTTGCGACGATTAAATTCAGCGCTGAATTTCAAGTATATACAATGGATTACTGAAAAAATCATTTTTTAAATTACCCGATAAGCGAGATAGACCGATAAATACCTTGCTAGTTCCCTGAATATTTCAAAATTTACCGATTCAGTCTGAGGCAGTAACAGGTTCAATTTCAGAAAAATTGACACTGGTCATCCGCACCGTGTCAGTAACGACCCTTTCTCAATCAATCCAACTATCCGCCCTTCAAATCAGCTTACATATTTGCGTATTAATACATAAATATTTCCACCTATTGCCATGGAATTTATGCTCACAAAATGCTAAAAATTTATAAAAATATAACCGTAATCATAGCATAGTTAATACTTGGAATTTACATTAACAAATAATTACAATTTTTCCTAACAAAAATCTGCTGTAGTGATAATTACTTATCACCTGCGGCACAGTTGCAATAGCTCTCGCGCAACTTCGGCCAACACCCTGTGCTTCCCCCATTTCAAAGCAACCTCACAAGCAGATTTTCCCAGCAATTCACGCTTTTCTGGGTGATTTGCCCATTCGATCAAAGATTCATAAAAGCGCTGCTCATCGCCAGGTGCAACCACCTTGCCGCAGACTTGCAGTTCTTTGGACAACTGAGTATCAGGCTCCGCCATAGCCAGTACGGGTCGGCCACTCGCCAGCATTCCCAGTAATTTCGACGGCATCACCAGATCAGACACACCTGCCCGTTGCGGCAATAAATGAATATCTGCCAGATTCAGTAGCTCATTCAAGCGCTGCAGCGGCTGCAATTCCAACCAGCAGATATTCCGCAGCCCTTGCGCTTGCCGCATCAACCTGTTGCGCGCAACTCCATCACCACACAGCACAAAAAGCACAGCACTATTTGCGGCGCAGCGACGCGCCACTTCGATAACCCCTTCAAGCCCCTGCTTCTCGCCCATGTTGCCGGAATAAAGCGCGACACAGACAGTGTTATCCACGCCCAGTTCAGCACGAAACAAACTGGGACGTGTCAAAGGATAAATATCCCCGGCATCCACCCAATTCGGAAACAATACTACGCGATCCACGTCCACGCCTTTCTCAAGCAATTTGTTGCACATATTAGGAGAAATACTGGAAACACGAGCAAAACGCCGCATCAGGAAGCGCTCCATCCGCAGCACCCATTGCTTTAACCAGACTGCGCGCAATATTCCCAAGTCAAAGGCCGCATCAACCTCAAAATCCTGTATATGCAACCACGCTTTTGCTCCCGAAAGCCAGGCAACCAACTGCGCCTGCGGCGCACAAAACAACGGCGGCTCCACCACCAGCACTAAATCTGCTCGCCATAAGATTTGACCTAACATAACAGGAAAACTGGAAAGCGCAAAGGTGGCGAGATGCAGCAAGCGCTTCAAACCCGAGGGCTGAGAGGGAACCCACAACGGACAACGGTATACCACCACAGGCGAAAACCTGGAAGCAGCAGGCTCGCTTAACGCCGAGGTTTCTGTGACTGTATCTGCCAGATATTCCTTTTCAGCTGCAATATATTGCTTTTGCCATCCATTCGAGTGCCCCTCAGACACCCGCCAGTGCGGATAATAAGGCGGCGCCGTCACTACTCTCACCTCATGCCCCTGCCCAGCCAGCCACTGTGCCAACTCACCGGAATATTTACCGATGCCAGTCAACTCGGGAGAAAAATTAATACCATGAATCAGGATGCGCAAAATTTAGTCACCTATCCTTCTAAAACACAAATTAAACTGGTTGAATTATTCTTGTTCCAAACCGAAAATTGAGCAACTGCATAGGCTCATGATAAATAGTATCACCAGATCCCCATTTGCATTTCACCTTCAAGCCTGAAAGACACCTGTCTTAGCCTCATGCTATCATCAAGTGTAATTTTAGAACGTGATAACGGAAAACATACTGCTATGTGCCTGATCTCATTTCACTGGCAACCCGGCAGCGACACCCCGCTGGTGGTTGCCGCCAACCGCGATGAATTCTATGATCGCCCGAGCTTGCCGCTATCCTGGTGGGAGGATGGGAAGGTGCTGGCCGGACGCGATCTCAAGGGTAACGGCACATGGATGGGACTGAGCAACAGTGGACGCTTCGCCGCACTGACCAACTTTCGGGATCCCTCGAGAAATTTGCCACAGGCACCGTCACGCGGTCGCATCGTCACCGGTTTTCTGGAAGATGAGCTTGAGGCGACTGACTACATTGCATCGCTACGGTCAGGGGTACACCTCTACCACGACTTCAATCTGTTGCTGTATGATCGCCAACTGTTGCTCGGTTATGAAAGTCGCCACGACTGCACTTTGACCTTTGACCCCGGCACGCATGCGGTATCGAATGCTCGTTTTGACACCCCCTGGCCCAAGGTAGATGCCGTCAAACGCCTGCTGGAGCCCGCATTAAACAACGACGCAGCGCTGTTGCAGCTACTGGCTAACCGCAACATCGCCAAAGATGAGCAGTTGCCCTGCACCGGCGTGTCGCTCGAATGGGAACGCGCACTTTCCGCCGCCTTTATCCAGATGCCGGAGTACGGAACGCGCTGCTCAAGCATCATCCGCCTGTCAAAGACCAAAGCCAGTTTCCTCGAACGGCGCTTTGAACCAGGCTCGGAGGCAGCGGATCTCTGCTTTACATTCACGTTTTGATGCCACCCCTCAGTGGGCACCGCCTGCATCTACCCTGGCACTCGACACCGGTCTGGCCAGCCAGACAATCGCAATCAGCGAAATAAACAGTACCGCTGAAGCCGCAAAAATATCACTGGCGCTGAGCATGAAGGCCTGCTGGTCAATCAGTCGATTCAGATAAAACATACTCTGTTCACGGCTCAATCCTTGCATCGAAAAGTTCGTCAGTGCCTGCTGCGCCGGAATCGAGGCATTATTAATTGCTACGCTGAGTTGCTCGTGATGCAGCGCGGCGCGACTTTCCCAAAGGGTGGTGGCAATCGAGGTACCAAAAGCACCGGCGGTGATACGGGCGAAATTGGACAGACCTGAAGCGGCCGGTATTCGCTCTGGACTCAGGCCGGACAAGGTGATCGTAACCAGCGGGATAAAGAAAAAAGCCATTGCCACCCCTTGCACCAGGGTCGGAATCATCAAGGTGGCAAGATCGGCTTCGGTGTTGAACTGCGAACGCAACCACAGCACCAGGCCGAAAGTAACGAAGGCGATACTGGCGTAGAGGCGCGGATCGGTGTTATGGGTAGTCTTGCCGACATATGGCGAAAACAGAATGGCCAGCAGGCCGACTGGCGCCAGTACGATGCCGGCCCAGGTGGCGGTGTAACCCATATATTGCTGTAACCAGAGCGGCAGCAACACCACGTTACCGAAGAAAGCGCCATAGCCAAGTGACAGTGCGAGTGTACCGACCCAGAAATTGCGCCGTGCAAACAAGGTCAAATCGACCACCGGATGTTGCTCGGTCAGCTCCCAGATTAAAAAGAACACGAAACCAAACAGCGCGATCAGCGCCAGGATGATGATTTCTGTGGAAGCAAACCAGTCCAATTCCTTGCCCTTGTCCAGCATGATTTGCAGCGCACCCACCCAGACCACCAGCGAGGCGAGTCCTACGCTGTCGATAGGCAATTTGCGCGTGGGGGTTTCGCGAGTCTGATATATATTCCAGGTAACCAACGCGGCGAACAAGCCGACCGGCACGTTAATATAAAAAATCCACGGCCAGCTCATGTTATCGGTAATCCATCCACCCAGTAGCGGCCCCATGACCGGTGCCACCAGCGTAGTCATCGACCAGATTGCCAGTGCCATCCCCGCTTTCTGCTTGGGATAGCTTTGCAGCAGCAAACTCTGCGACAACGGGATCATCGGTCCGGCGACCAAACCCTGAATCACGCGAAACACAATCAGCATGCCCAGATTGGGTGCCATGCCGCATAACACGGAGGCTAAGACAAACAGCGCAACACTCAGCGTGAACAATCGCACCATGCCGAAACGCTGAGCCAGCCAACCGGTCAACGGCACCGAGATGGCATTAGAGACGGCGAAACTGGTAATGACCCAGGTGCCCTGATTCGGGCTGACGCCAAAATCACCGGCAATCGCCGGTATCGAGACATTGGCGATCGACGAGTCGAGCACATTCATGAAGGTCGCCAGCGACAATACCAGCGTGCCCATCAACAATTGTCCGTGATGCAGCGGTTCCGGCGGAACGTAAGCTTGTGTGCTTTCAGCCATGATATTCAGTATTTATTTGGCGCGCGGCAACTGCACCGGATGACCCAGATTGGCTGAAATGATCGCATTGACCCGCACATCCGCCGCCTTGTCGAGATCATCATAGAGCGTGGTACTACTCACTGGCGTGTTGCGCGCCACTTGGGTCACGGCCTTGCCGGACTGATCATGAACGTCGACGTTGACTTCCATCGACAGCCCGATCCGCAACGGATGAGCGGCGAGATCGGCGGGATCCAGCGCAATCCGAACCGGCACCCGCTGCACGATCTTGATCCAATTGCCAGTGGCATTCTGCGCCGGCAATAGCGAGAAGGCCGAACCAGTCCCCGCGCCCAAACCTGAGATGCGCCCTTTGAACTCGATAGGCTGACCGTAAACGTCGGAACTTAACTTTGCCGACTGCCCAACCCGCAGGCTGGCCAATTGCGATTCCTTGAAATTGGCATCTACCCACAACTGCTCGGGTGGCACTATCGCCATGACCGGCACACCGACAGCAACCCGCTGACCCACCTGAGCGCTACGCTTTGCCACCATTCCGGCGACCGGTGCGGCGATACCCAGCCGCTTGCTGGCCAGCCAGGCTTCACGATATTTGCCGGCTGCGGCCAACACACGCGGGTGGGAATCGATACCGACACCTTCGGTTTGCGACTGGTTCCTCAGCAGTTGCTGTTGCGCTTCGCGTAGCTGAGCGCTGGCAGCCGCATAAGCCGAACGGGCATTGGCAACCGCACTTTTCAGGTGCTGTACTTCTTCCCCTGACACCGCACCGCCCTCAACCAGTGCTTCACGACGACCCAGGTCTGCACTCAGGCGCTCAAGATCGGCCTGACTACGCGCCTGCTCGGCCAGTCTGGCTTCGATGCTGGCTGCCAGCGCTTGATTGCCTGCATAGATGGCACGCACCTCGCGCACCACCTGTCCGAGCTGTGCTTCAGCCTGATCGAGTGCTACCCGTGCATCGACGGGATCGAGGTGAACCAGCATCTGCCCGACTTTGACGCTATCGGTGTCTTCAACATCGATCGCGACGATAGTACCGCTCACTTGCGGAGTGATCTGCACGATATTACCCGCCACATAGGCATTATCGGTCTGCACCTGATAACGCGCCACTTGCAGCCAGTAGGTAGCATAGGCCACGGCTGCACAGGCACAAAACAGCGCGAGCAACAGCAGCCCACGCTTGCGGCCAGATTCAGAGGGTGGTGTGGTGTTTTCAGTGTTCATGTTGATTTTCCGAAAGAGTGTCAGTGATGCTGGTCTGCCCGATGTAGCCGCCACCCAGCGCCTGTATCAGGCGTAGGCGCGCATCAATCCAGCGGCCTTGCAAGTCGAGAGCGGCTCGACGTTGATTAAGCAAAGCGGTCTCTGCATTGAGGACGACCAGACGGTCGATGAGATCGGCATGATAGCGTTGCAATGCCAACTCATGACTGTGGCGGGCGCTGGCCAGCAGCGCATCCTGTTCAATCAACTGACGTTCAATCGACTGCAATGCAGATAACTGATCGGCAACCTCGCGCAAGGCATCGAGCAGTGTGCCGTTATAAGCAGCAACCGCAACATCAATATCGGCTGTCGAAAGCCAAAACTGGTTACGCAAGCGTCCCGCATCAAAGATCGGCAGGCTGACAGCCAAACCTGCGCCGGGTTGACGACTACCGTTGTCCAGCCAGTGATCGAAGCCGATGGAAGAATAACCGGTAAAGACGCGCAAGTCGATATTCGGATAAAACAGCGCCTTGCTCGATTCCCGTAGATGGGTGACCGATTCGACTCGATAGCGAGCGGCAACCACATCGGCACGGTGGCCGAGCAGATTAACGGGCAGTGCCTTAGGCAAAGGCTGCGTGGCAACCGGGGGCAGTATCGGGGCGAGCGCATCGAGTGCAGCCGGTGTCTTGCCGCTGAGTACCGCCAACCCATGCCTGGCAAGACTGATTTGTTCGTTGAGTGCTTCAATATCGCGTGCGATTTCCGGTACCGCAACCTGCGCAGCTTCGAGTTCAACACCACTATCCAGTCCTGCCTTGAAGCGTCGTTCAACCCGAGTCGCCAAGTCCTGACGAATCTGCAGACGCTGCACGGCAAATTCATGCTGACCGAGCAGTCGCGCCAGGTTGTAATAGCCGCGCGCAACATTGCTTGCCAGCAAGATACGAGCCGCCTGTTGTTCCGCCTCGCTGGCACGCAACATGCCTAACGCCGCCTGCAAATTTTCGCGGTTCCGGCCAAAAAAAT
Source organism: uncultured Nitrosomonadales bacterium (assembly GCA_903876685.1). Lineage (GTDB taxonomy): Bacteria > Pseudomonadota > Gammaproteobacteria > Burkholderiales > Gallionellaceae > Gallionella. The sequence goes on from CAIRBC010000058.1 coordinate 21,020, forward strand.
CGAGTTCCCAAACACCGCTGAGCTGCAAATCATTCATATCCTGCAACGTTCCGGCATAGGGGGGCGGAATCAATCCGCTTTCGGTAAAACGTTGATGGGTACTACTCAGGCCAGCATTGAGTTGCGGCCAAAGCGCACTTTCTGCCTGACCGCTGATGGCTCGAACGCGTGCAAGACGAGCACTGGCGGCCTGTAGCGAGGGGCTGTCCTGCAAGGAACTCTCAATCAAGGCTGACAGCTCAGCATCATGCTGTGCTTTCCACCAGTCCTCCTTGGGCCAATCGCTAAAAGGAGCCTGAGTAACAACCGGACTAAGGCGCCCCAATACCGGGAAGATTCCCTGATAACTCGCGCAACCCGCCAGCAGCGCGCTGACCAGCAACATCAAAGGCAATTTCATGGCACACACTCTTCAATGCACAAGGCTGCAGCGTTGCTCAAAGCCCGGTTCAACAAGGACTTGAATTGCGTAAACTCCTGCTCGGAAAAGCCCGCCAGCATCTGATTACCCAAATTGGCCAGGATGATGGGAACTTCCTGCGCAACCTGTACACCTTCACGAGTCAGTTCCAGGTTGATGACACGCCGGTCTGCTGCCGAGCGCGCCCGACAAAGCAATGCCTTGGCTTCAAGACGGTCTAGCAGGCGTGTAACGGCACCGGTATCCTGACAGGTCAATCGTGAAATATCTGCCGCCGTACTACACAAGCCCTGATGCAAGGCCAGCAGCGGTTTCCATTGCGCATCCGTCAAGCCATGCTCAGCCATGCGCCGATCGACTTCCTTGTTCAGCATATGTGCGAGCTTGCTAACCAGATAGCCAGCGCTATTTTCAACGCGATAACTGTCCGGCTGATAAAACTGATGAAGTTGCGCCATAAATCTTGATCCACTCAATTTACACGGCGAGTATTTTAGTTGTCACGACAACTACTGTCAAGGCAGTATATTAAATCGCGAACGCCTTGAAAATTTGCCGCCGTGACCCTGAAAACGCCCGCCCCATTGACTCAGGGTGTCATTTGTCGCATATTCCAGCATTCGATAAAACCAGAGGAAAAATCCGGATGAAATATTTCTTGATTCTGGCACTCGGTCTGCTTGCCGGTGCAACCACTCAACTTGCGAACGCCATCCCCCCGCGCATGGAAGACTTGGCTAACATTCGCCTCGTCACCCAGGAATTGAAGCGAGATACCCAGGATTTGCTGGCAAACGCACGTTCCTATGCTCCCCATCGCAACGACCATGAGTATGGCAGATACCGTCAAGATGACCGCCATGACCAACGTCATGACAATTTCCGCGCTTTCAGAGATCTTGAAGCTCTGTCCCGGGATGCCAATGAACTGGACTATGCCATTGATCGCAACGACAGCGCTTCGACTGAAAATTATTACAACCATCTATCGCAATCTTACCAGCAAGTGCTCTCCAGTTTCGGGGATGCGCGGGTACTGGAACATAGCAACATAAAATCCGCAATGTGGCGGATCATCAAGGACATCGCCAAACTGCGTTTTTATTATGAAGTTGCCAATGGCGGCTGGATCGGTGCCGCTGTACGCCAGTATGCTGAAAAACTTGAAACATCCGCCAATCTTTTGGCACTTGAAACAGCCCGGTTGCGCAATTCTCAGGATCGTGAGCTCGTCGAAGCAAGCGAGCGGTTTTCGCGTTCAGCCTCTCACTTCAATTACGCTCTACATTTTAATAACGATCGTAGTGAATCCTCCAAGGATGAATTTTTCCGCCTGAAGTCAGCATATGACAATCTCGAAAACCGACTCGGCTATTCCAGTCTGCCGGACGAAGTCGTCAGCAACGCACTCGCCGCCTTCGACAACTATCAAAGCGTAAGCGTTTACTACCTCATGCTCACTTTCAACCCTGACCCGCAACCCGTTGATCACCGATTTGAACCTAAAATAGAGCATGAACCAGAGCATGGACATTGGATGCATGAGCGTGTGTCAGAACAGACTCAGCAGATTACCAATGCCACTAACAACCTTAACCAGGCGCTCAGCAAAGACTTCGATGTCATTTTTGGCGGCGATGGAAAAAAAGCAGCCGTGCGCGCAGTGTCCGAACTGGATAATCAGGTCAAACGCTTTGCTGCAAATTTGCGCACGCACCGGGAGTCTCCCCGCGAGACGCTGGAAGATCTCAAACTGCTAGACCAGAAATGCGACATTGCACTGCTCAAAATGAAGAGTGCCGGACTGGGTCGCTATCTCAATCAGCTCACTGAAATTGATCATCAAGTCGAAGCGCTGGGTCGGATGTACCAATACTCCCGCCCGCCCAAAAGATAATCCTGAAATCGCGAAATTTCAGACCTCCAGGTAGCAACCAAAAAATCACCTATTTTTTGGCCAATTCCCAATCCAAGCGCACCCTACGAAACCCATTCCCCTCCGCTGGAGGGGTGCCCGAAGGGCGGGGTGGTTTATGGGAGTCTATGGGTTAACCGAATACATACCAATACCTGGGTGATTACTTGGAGGTCTAAATTGAGTGGGAACAATAAATTTTCATACGGCGCAATGCGCTACGCTTATTGACGGCCTACGATTTTGTGTCGTTTACGGTTCAAACAATTCTTTGGCCCAAAAAACAGGTGGATTGAGAGAATTTAAATGCCGTGCTTTCCCAACTATTTATCCAGAAATCAGCACCGACCCTGCCCTATCCCTGGCAAACTGCCAGGCCACCCGCCCGCTTCGCGAGCCGCGCTGAATGCTCCATTGCAGCGCAGCCTGACGCGTGGCTTCATCGATTTCCTTCGTTAGGCCAAAGTAGTTCAACCAGTGCGCCACAATCACCAAATACTCCTCCTGACTAAAGGGATAAAACGAGACCCACAAACCGAAACGCTCGGATAAGGAAATTTTTTCCTCCACCGATTCTGCCGGATGAATCTCCTCACTCTCGTGCCTGGTAGCCAGGTTATCTGCCATGAACTCCGGCATCAGATGGCGACGGTTGGAAGTCGCGTAGATCAGCAGGTTATCTGAGAGGGTGGTGAGCGAGCCATCGAGTGCTGCCTTGAGCGCAGGATAGCCCGCTTCATCGGCGTTGAAAGACAAATCATCGCAATAAAGAATAAATCGCTCGGGACGATTTGCAACCAACTCTACTATATCCGGAATATCGCCTAGCCCATCCTTGCCTACCTCGATTACCCGCAAGCCCTGTGAGGCGTATTCGTTGAGCAACGCCTTGACCAGCGAGGACTTGCCCGTGCCACGTGAACCGGTGAGCAGCACATTATTGGCGGGGCGGCCTTGCACAAACTGACGGGTGTTTTGTTCAACGCGTAACTTCTGTGCGTCTATCCCGCAAAGATCGACAAGCGTGATCTGATGCAGATGCTGCAACACGCGCAACCGTCCGTTTTGCCAGCGAAAAGCCTGTGCAGCCCCCCAGTCTGGCCCCCCTGCTGCCGGGTTGGGTAGCAACCTTTCCAGCCGCTCCAGCAACTGCCCGGCACGATCCAAAAAACACTCAAGTTTATCCATTTCAGTCATTTTGTGAGGTGAATATCAGTGTGCAATTATGCCATGAGCCTGCACCATTTAAATCATTATCACAGCCTCAGAGCGACACCTGTATCGGGCATGGCACACTGCCGTCCCATAGGATGAAACCCGCCATGCCCGTTCCCCTGAGGAACCCACTAGCCACTCCACTTTGTTGCCAAAAGAC
>CAIRBC010000059.1 GCA_903876685.1 uncultured Nitrosomonadales bacterium
CATACCTTGAATGACTGCCATCTGCGCGTAAGGCGGTCTAGCTTGTAGCTGATCACGACATCGATTTTGCCAGTTTAAATGTTAGTCCTCAGGCGCTTCAAGCCCGGGCGCGCCCTATTACCAAAGCCGAATCGTCATAATCATCGGCGACCGCTAACCACCGCCGAAGATATCAGCTGTTACGCTTCAAGGACATACGCGCTATCAATCCATCTTTCATCAGGAACTGATGCTTGAGCGCACCTAATACATGCAAAGCCACCAACAGCATCAACACGCTCACCAGTAACTCATGCACGTTATGCGGCAAACTGCTGACACCGGTATATTTAGCGGGAAGCAGGCTGGCATCTCCGGAAAGCACTGCTTTGCCCACGCCACTGCTCAAAACCAGCGCTACGCCACTGACTGGCAACATCACCAGCACCACATAAAGCAGATAATGCACACCTATGGCCACACGATCCATCAATGCATCTCCCAGCGGAGGCGGCGTGCCATCAACACGGCGAAAATTCAAGCGCAAGGCTACCAGCAGCAATACTGCCGCTCCCACCAGAGAATGTACCAGATAAGCCAAGGTTGTTACGCCCCCTTCATGCCTGGCCTCATCCAGGGAATCTCCCAGAAAATAGGCTATCACCAGCAATGCTAGTGTCAACCAATGAACGATTACCATACGTTTGCTATACTGATTCATGAACTCCCCCTAAAATCAGGTACCGAAAACCGGCACCCTCGACAAACGGACAATTTACCTGAAATACGCCCTTGTTGCATACATTTCTCAACAGTTGATTATTCTTTAAAAATACTGTATTAGAGGACAAATGCTATCAGGTGACCTTGATTATTTTACTACTCATTCATGCCGCCTTGATGCCCAGGTCATCCACATACGGACGGGTCGGGTACTGAAAAGCGACCGGCCCATCCGCCTGCGCATGGATGAATTGGCGAACAATCGGATTTTCAGAACCAGCAATATCGCAAGCCTTGCTTTCCGCCACCACCACACCCTCATGAATAAAATAGACGTAATCGGCAATTTTGAGCGACTCTGATAAATCGTAGGTCACCACCACCGAAGTCACGCCTAGCGCATCATTCAAACGTCTGATCAGGTTGGCGATGGTATTAAGCGAGATAGGATCCAACCCAGCGAAAGGCTCATCATAAATAATCAACGCGGGATCGGTAGCTATCGCCCGCGCGAGTGCAACACGGCGTGCCATACCACCGGAAAGTTCGTTAGGCATCAAATTGTGTGCATTGCGCAAACCCACCGCATGCAACTTCATCAGCACCAGATCCCGGATCATTTCTTCAGAAAGATCGGTGTGCTCCCTCATCGGAAAGGCCAGATTATCATAAACCGACAAATCACTAAACAACCCGCTTACCTGAAACATCATGCCCATTTTCAGACGCGCGCTATAAAGTTGGTCGTTATCCATTTCGTGAATCACCTGCCCCATGAATTTCACAGAACCCCTGGATGGCCGCAACTGCCCTCCGAAATGGCGCAATAAGGTAGATTTACCACAGCCACTGCTGCCAAGGATAGCGACAACCTGACCTTTGGGAATATTGAGATTTATGCCTCTCAACACTACCCGTTTGCCGTAAGCAAAATGCAGATCGCGAACCTCAATCAGATTTTCTATCGCTGTATTCAACATCATTTCCTTGTTATGAATTACCGTGCGTAAAATACCATTTTTTGCCGAATAGAGCCAAACCGTTTTTTCACATTTCCGATCGACTTTCCAGCCTGAATATTGCACCAGCCAATTATAATGACATGAATCAAAGTTAAATTAATCAAAGTTAACCGGAGTTTAACAAGTACCAAA
>CAIRBC010000060.1 GCA_903876685.1 uncultured Nitrosomonadales bacterium
ATTTACCGTGAGGGTGCGCTGCAGCACCATTTCGATGCATCATAAATTCTGGTGCGTAACCGCACCCTACGAAACCCCTTGGCTGAGGGTGGTTTATGGGACGGCTATGGGTTAGCCGAATATTTACGAATATAACACTAAGGTCTGATTCGTGTAAGTCATAAACTGTAACGGTAAAGTGAACGTTCTAGTGCGAAATTTTCGGGATTGACCGTTTCAAACTGTCTGAACATCCGCATCATTTTATTGTTCTGGATAAATCTACCCAGACCCGACAGTGACGTTCCATATAAACGAGAGGCTTTTTTTATCGCGATCGATTGTTTTTCATCCTGAAAAAAACGGTAACGGGTCGGGGTGATTTCCAGTTGATGCGGCGCTAACCTGAACTTCGACAGGCTGAGTTGATGAAAATCATAATGAAATTGTTCGGTGATTTCCTTCGCCACCTCCTGAACCTTGTCTTTCCTGCAGATAATGAACTTTTCCAGATCTGCCAGATACAGCGAGTAGCGTGCCTCAGTATGGGTACCCAAAAATCGGCGAGCCAACTCAAATAGGCAGCGAGTGGTTTCCCCGAAATTCAGATAGCATAGCGCCTTGTGATCAAGTATTTCATTATTACCCAGTTCACCGCTGATATGCTTTTCCAGTATTCCTTCCTGCAGGATATAGTCTTCAATAGCCTGCTTTTCTTCAAACAAATCCTTGCAGGTATCGGCGACAAAACTGTCAAAAATGCTGGCCATCCGTTCTGGAAAGTGACTGCGGTTTTCCTTGATATAGACCAGAAAATCAAACACTTTCAAACCACAAAGTTTAATGAATTCAAATAACTCCGAATACCATTCATTATTGACAAACACTTCGACGATAAAATCCATCACCCGGCATTCCACATAATCCGCAAAACTCAGCGTATTATTAGCGATCACAATCTCTTCGATTTCCGCGACTCTGAGTTCCGTACCAAATACCCGGTAAACACCGGCGCAATTGGGCATGACGCGCCAACGGGTCTGCATACCATAAACTTCGCGACTGACAGGACTATTCATCTCGGAACCGGTCAGCATCATCAATTGATACATACGGATATTGCTCATCCCCAGGTCAACGCCAGTCCTGAGCGTCGCAAAATGTTTCTCCAGCGTATCGCCAGGCAAGGCAAGGATCACTTCGGTGAAATCAACCGCATCACGCAAACCGTGCTCGGTTGCGGCCTCAAGTAACTTTTCTGTCACGACATTTTTTCGTTTGATATTTTTCAGAATTTGACCATCCGTCGACTGAAAACTCAAGCCTATATGCAAACTGCCATCGAGTATTTTTACCGCCTGCATGATTTTTTCCGGCCTGCTTTTACCCAGTGCAGTACCCACCCTAAGCGGATAACCGGACAATTTTTTTTGCAACGCCAGCATTTCTGCTGTCTGTATATCTTCGTCATACATACCATAATTCAGATCCGCCAGTATCAGGGTGTCGCTATGCCTGACATGCTGCGCGATATAACGGATAGACTCCGCATTATTCTGCGCTGACTTTCGGTAAACTTTTGATTTTTCAGCGATCCCATCCGTGCAAAAAGTACAGGAAAAAGGGCAGCCCCGGGTAGTCTCATACAGCGGAATCAGCGGCAGTTCAAAAAACTTATCCATCAGTCCTTCGGTATACGGACAGGGAAACTCATCGAGCTGTGTGGTTCTGTTCCACGCACCTGAAATCACGGCGCTGCCGTCCAACGTCAGATAACAACAATTTGGCAGGCTATTTTGTGCTGACTTTATCTCGTCTATTGCGTAATCATGGCGGATGATTTGCTTGAGCAATTCAACCAGTGCAAGCTCACCTTCGCCAAAAATATAAAAGTCGATACCGTCATGCTCTTTGAGAAATTCGAGTCGCTCGCTGTCATGGTAAGGAAAATTGGGGCCGCCGAAGATTACGATCAACTTGGGGTTGCGCTGCTTGATCAGTCTGGCGAAGGCCAGCGTCAGTCGTAAATTCCATGCATAATTCGACAAACACAGGATATCCGGACAACCTCTGAGTACCGCGCCCTCCAGTTCTTCCGGCATCTTGTACAGACTGACCTCGAAGCTATCCCTAAAGAGCTTGTTGACCTGCGCCGCAACCAGCGCAGCACCGAGCGGCATACATTTAGCCTGTATGCCCTGCGCGGTATGGGTCAGGTCAGCGAAATATACCTGTTTTTTGTTCTGGGTCTGCATAAACGTCAAGTCAGTGTTCAATTAGCGGTGCAGTTGAAAAATAGCATAGTGATTGGGCATCCCCCAGGTCTTGAGGAATACCGGATCTGTCCGACAAAACTCGATCAATCGATCCGGTTGCGCCAGTCCGATCAATTGAAATATGGATTGGCTCATGTCCAGTATTTCGCAGGCCGAGGCATAATCGACACCCGGAGTGTTCCTGAGCAAGTCTGCAATACGCTCCACGCAAGCCAGCGCCTCTGACCAGGCTGAACTATCATCGATCAACCCGTCCGTGAGCTGCACCAGCTTGGTGAGTTGCCCGGACAATACACTGGAAATTTTGGGGATAAAGCACTGTCGTCCCAGCAAATGACTGAGGCGGCTTTGTTCGACAAAGGCAAGAGAAGCCTGCATCTCGGCTTGTTGGTCATAGGGTGCTTTTAGCCATTGCATCGCCAGCGTGTCCCGATAGTTTGGCCAGGAAGAATACAGCCGGAAACCGCCGTCATGCATTTGCTTCAAGAGTTCTGCGGGATCGATGAAATACTGATTCCTGACGAAGGGATTCTTGATGACATCCATGAACCAGGAGGCAAATTTCCGCGTGTGCTGAATAGTATTCCATCTAGGCGTGAATATTTTTTCCGCTGTTTCAAGGCCTTCACCGCAGAGGCTTGCCACCCGCTGATAGATTGCCTTGGTCAACAGCTCAATATATCCGCCATGTGGCGTGGTATAGCTGATAATCAGAAATCCTTCAGGTGCCAGACATTCAGCGGTTTTTTGCACCCAGGCGCTGGTGGGTTGTACGGTGTAAATGAAGCCTTCCGCGTCAATGATGTCGTATTTTTTATCGGGTGTATATTCGAGCAGGGAGGCGGCGACCAGCGCCCCCAGTTGCGACTGCTGGCCGAATTTTGCGAAATAGCTGCGTATATAGGCATGCGCCGCTTGATTAGGCTCGACCAGCGTTAGTTGCGCACCCCACAAGGCAAAAATCAGTGAATTTTCACCGGTATCCGGGCCAAATTCCAGTACGGTCTTTCCCGAGAACAATGCCGGAGGGAACATTAACCGATAAAAGGCGTTTTTCCTGAGCGTTTCATAGCGTGAAAGTTCGGTGTCGCTGCTAAAATCTGCATGGGTGGGGCGTATCGCCTGGGTCGAATAATAATCGTGTAGTCCTGCCATGTTTATGCTCCCAAAGGAAAATCTCTGATCAGCGACTCGTGGCTGCGCAGCGTCAGTCCTCCGTCTACCACGATATTCTGCCCAGTGATATAAGAGGCCTGCTCGCCCGCCAAGAACATAATCGCGTTGACTATGTCCTGCGGATTACCCATCCTGCCGAGCGGAATCAGCCGGTTAAATCTTTCGACCAACCAGGCATTATTTTCCCAAAACTCGCTTGCTTCGGCCTTGGCAACCACACAGGGACTAACGGTATTCACACGTATCCCCAGCTTGCCCAGTGTCAGCGCATAATAATGTGCAAGCTGTGCCAAGGCAGCTTTGCCGGCGTGATAGCCAGCCGTCTGCTCGGGTGCTATATAGCGGTCGGCTATCGAGCCAACCATCACGATGCTGTTCGATTGCGCTGCCACAAAATAGTCCTGTGCCACCAGATAATCGATGGTGTTTTTCGTGGCACCAAGCTGGACGGCCAGTTCTTTTTCGAAATTATCCGCGCGGTGTCTTTGCAAAAACACCACACAGGACAGTTTGCCGAAATGTGCAACCGCCTGATCGAGGCGGCTCAATAGCGCAGCCTTGTCTGAGACATCTACCTGATAACCCGCCAGTCTGTTTGACGACACATCGGCTAGTGGATTTCGCCCGAACAGCGATACCTGATAACCCTGCTCAATCAGCTGTTGCACCAATACCCTGCCGATTCCCCTGCTTCCACCAACCACCAGAAAATGTTTTTCAGTCATGGACTAGCACCTTGAATTCAGGCACGGGAATGATCAAGCTATGCTTCAGACCCTGCTTGCTAATAAAAGCCCCGGCAAAACGCCAGGCCAGGATCAGCACATAATCGGGCTTGCGTTGCTCAAGAACGGCACAGGGGTATACCGGCAGATGCAACCCCGGACTGAAACGTCCCTGTTTGGCAGGATTATCGTCAACCAGATAGTCCAACAATTCACCGATTTCAAAATGGTAAATCAGCGTCGTCCCGGTGATAGATGCACCAAAGCCTGCAATACTTTTGCCCTCACGCTTTGCCTGAAGCAGAAAATTCCGGGTTTGCGTCTTGAGTGCGTTAATTTCTTCGGCAAAGTCGCTATAAGTCTGTTTGCGATACAGTCCCATGGCATGCTCGTGCGCAAGCATTTCTGCCACAGAACCATCATCTTGCAGGGAACCAGTGCTGCGCTGCACAAAATAGCGCAGCGAGCCGCCCTTGGTCGCCACCCTTTCGACGGCGATCAGGCGCAGGCCGATACGTTCGAACAAGGCCGCTACCGGCTTGACTGAAAAGGCACAAAGGTGTTCGTGGTAAATGAAATCAAACACCTTGTTTTGCAACAGATCGGCAAGATAATAACTTTCAAACACAAATACGCCATCGGCTGCCAGCAGAAGATCAATTCCCTGTACCCAGGACTGCAAATCATCGATATTGGCGAAGACGTTATTTGCGGTGACCAGTCTGGCATAGCCGTGTTCCGCAACCATTTCCCGGGCGAGTTCAGGCGTGAAAAATGCGCCGATAGTCTGGATACCGCCTGCAGTCGCCTGCAAAGCAATATGCGTGGCAGGCTCTACACCCAGCACCTGCATGCCGAGTTGTTTAAAACAGCCCAACAAAGTGCCATCATTGCTGCCGAGGTCAACTACCCGCTCGCCTGGTGTCAGCTTCAGACGGCTAGCCACGCTTTGCGCATAGTCGCGAAAATGAGCCGCCAGCCCCATGGAACTGCCAGTGACATAAATATAATCCCCATAAAGCACTTCCGGATCGATCACATCGGTGATTTGTGCCAGACCGCACTGCCTGCACTGATAAAGATCAATCGGATAGCTAGGCTGAAAAATCTCCAGTTGCTCGCGGGTAACATAGGCATCGCCAATCGGCGAGGGCTTCAGACTGAAAACCAGTTCCAGATCATGGCTGCCACAGGCACGGCAATCAGTGCGGTGATAAATAATGTCGGTCATGTGGTCAGCCTCTGCTCAAGTTCAGTCATGAAGTTTTCTACTTCGGTTAAATCTTCATCGCGCGGTGCCCAGGGCGCAAAAATGGTATTGGCACGATCGAACGGGCCGTTGGTAATTTCATGGAACACCAGGAATTCAGAACGTATGATTAAGGTATGAAAAACCGGCTTATCCATCCGGTAATAAAAGGTTTTGCCTGAAGCATAGTCACCCAGACTGATCACCCGCGCTATTTTGCCGGCCTCCTCAAACAGCACCACCTCAGCGAGTCCTTCGATAACCTGTGTCGATTCGCTTTTTCCAGGATGCCGGTGCGGGCGTACATAAGCACCGGCTGCATGCACAATCAGCATCTCGTGCAAAGCATCCTCGGGGCTCGGGTGTGCACACAGGCGGATACGCTTTCGGGGATTTTGTGTGGACAACTGCTTTAAATGACAGATATCCGAATGGTCAACTGAGGTTAAGGCGGCTTCGGTATATAGCACTTCCGGGTTGATAATGCGATATTCCTGTCTCATTTAATCACTCAAAAAAGATAAACTCGTAATCTCCGCCATAGCCAAACTCCTGATACAACCACAGCCATTCGTCGACCTCAAACAGCGACTCAGCCGTCAGTGCCCAGCATTCCAGGTTAAACATCTCTAGTTCGTTTCGATAACTCTCGACCATCACATAGGCATTTTTGCCGACTCGCTCGACCTCGGTCAACGCCGTCTTCAGATCAAAAATCCGGAGGTTGTGCAAGGTTCCCAGTGAAATAACCAGATCAAATTCCTTATCGGCATAAGGATAGGGAAGTTGAGCCTGCTGCAAAAACAAATGCGGTCTGATTGGCTCGCTCGCAGCTGCGATGCCGTAGGCTGAAATATCAAAACCGCATAACTGCAGTTGAGGTTCCAGCAGCAACAACTCATGCAACAGAAATCCTTTGCCACAACCCACGTCCAGCACTTTGGAACCCGGACCCAGTTGATAATGGCGGATCAAAGCCTCGGCGACCGGTTGCCAGCGACCGGGCATATAGCGGTAACCGCCATAACCATAACGCCGGTCGCCATCCCAATAGTCTTGAGCATATTGTTTGGCAACTTGCATGCAATGCACCTTGTCGTCGGTCATGCGCTGTAAATAATCACGGCGGGTCTGCCGGTGCAGCGGTGTCACAATCTCAAGCAATTTTCCCATTTTTTCAGCGACTCAGACAAAAACGCCGTGCTCGGGATCGATGGAAAGCAGATCCAGAATAGCCTGATTTTTAGCATGTGACACGCAGTGATGCACGCACTCTTTAGAGGGATTCAACCCGAACAACCGCTGCCGGTTCTCGTCTGAAAACCAAAAGTCGCGAAAGCTGCGCTTGGCTATCGAACCCAGCGTGCCGGAAACCGTGAACGCCTTGTCCTGGCAGGTATAGACTTTAAGGTCTGCGCCAATCACCGTCAGAAACATCAGATACGGGCAACTCTGATACTGTTTCTGAAAACGCTCGTCCAGATCGTGATAATGATTAATCACCGAGAAATGTTCATCCGCCAGGGTACGTGATTTTTCGATCTGTTCGGTCACTGTCTCACGGATTTTTGAATGATAAAGATTGTTTTCAGCGCCTGAATTGCTCACCACTACCCCGGAAAATTTCACATGATTCACGCCGGCATTTTTTAACAACACGCAGGCATCATACAGGTGGGTACAATTGGTTCCGTCCACGATAAAACTTACCCCCAGCACACATTTTGATTGGCGTGCGGAAAAGTTCGTCATGTTGTTCAACAACTGGCTAAACTCACCTACTCGGATGTTGCGTGACTTGGCATAACTGGCATCATCCCAAGCGTCTGTGGAAACCCGTACCCAGGTGCCATAGTCGGCAAAGGCATCGGCAACCTTGCCTTTCAGATTGGCACCGTTAGTCAGGGTGGCAACCCGCACCCCGCCTTCAGCCAGGCGTTGCACCACTTCCGGCAGAGGTTTGTATAACAGCGGCTCGCCGCCACCGGAAAAGGTGACCGCCTGCACGCCCATCGCGATCACATCGTCAACGATTTCAAACATCTTGGCACGGGGGATGGTGTCCTTGTAGTCGATATCCTCGCCCAGTTGCAAGTTGCTGACGCGATAGGCGCAGTACCAGCAATCGTGGTTGCAGTGATTCATCGGCTTGATTCGTATATGCACCGGTGCTACTACCCGCTGTACACGCAACGCTTCCAGGTGATCTGTGTAGCGCAGAAATTTCAGGTTACTGTAAAGCTGAGCCATAAGAAACATCCTGAAAATAGTAAGGTCAGAGTCGCTTTTAAATTACCACAGCACAAGCATATGGCCCATTTTTCGAGTCTGACCCCAATTTATGACAAAAATACAAAAAATTGTAGGGCATCAATAAGCGTAGCGCCTTGCGCCGTATAATAATTTACAATTCAATGATGCCTAATTTTAAAACATCCAGTCGTCAATGATAGGGTGCGCAAGCACACCCTACGCTCTATAACGCTGCAGTCAACTCAGGGACTGCCTGGAACAGATCGGCAACCAGTCCGTAGTCGGCCACCTGGAATATCGGCGCATCCGGATCTTTGTTTATAGCAACAATCACCTTGGAGTCCTTCATCCCGGCCAGATGTTGAATCGCACCTGAAATACCGATCGCAATATACAGTTGAGGGGCGACGATCTTGCCGGTCTGACCCACCTGATAATCATTCGGCACGAAACCCGCATCCACGGCTGCCCGACTCGCACCCAAGGCCGCACCAAGCTTGTCCGCCAGCGGTTCCAGCACGGCATGATAATTTTCCCCGGAACCCAGACCGCGCCCGCCCGAGACGATAACCTTGGCGGCAACCAGTTCCGGGCGTAATGATTTGGTCAGTTCGCGGTTTACCAGTTTGGTTTTGCCGGATTGAGCCGCTGCGGCGACCGCTTCGATGGTCGCATTACCGCCATTTTCTGCGGCATCGAAGCCGGTAGTACGCACCGTAATCACCTTGATCTGGTCACTACTTTGCACGGTTGCCATTGCATTGCCGGCATAGATCGGACGCACAAAGGTATCGGGTGAAACCACTTCGACGATGTCGGAGATTTGGGCAACGTCCAGCAGTGCGGCGACTCGTGGCAGGGTATTTTTACCATGACTGGTAGCGGGCGCGAGTATATGGGTATAACCGGCTGCCAGGCTGATGATCAGTGCGGCGGCATTCTCTGCAGTCTGCTCGGCATAACAGGCAGCCTCTGCCAGTTTCACTTTGCTGACACCGGTGATCTGTGCAGCGGCTTGTGCGACTGCTGCGCAATTCGCACCGGCAACCAGCACATCTACTTCACCGCCAATCTTGACGGCGGCTGTGACCGCATTTAACGTGGCTGCCTTCAGGCTGGCGTTGTCGTGTTCTGCAATAACCAGGATATTCATTAAATCACCTTCGCTTCGTTCTTGAGTTTGTCGATGAGTTGCGCAACATCCGCAACCTTCACGCCAGCCTTGCGCTTGGCGGGTTCCAAAACTTTCAGGGTGGCGATGCGCGGCGACACATCGACGCCCAGTTCAGCGGGCTTGAGCACCGCCAGTGGTTTCTTCTTTGCCTTCATGATGTTGGGCAACGTGGCATAGCGCGGGGTATTCAGCCGCAGATCGGTGGTGATCACCAGCGGCAAATCCAGTTGTAGCGTTTCCAGGCCGCCATCGACTTCACGCGTGACCAGAGCATGACCGTCGGCAATCACCACCTTGGAGGCGAAAGTAGCCTGTGGCCAGTCCAGCAGTGCCGCCAGCATCTGACCGGTCTGGTTCGCGTCATCATCGATCGCCTGTTTGCCCAGAATCACCAGTTGCGGAGCCTCCTTGACCACGAGCGCCTGCAATAGCTTGGCTACGGCAAGGGGTTGCAGTTCGACCTCGGTTTCGACGAGTATTCCGCGATCGGCACCAATCGCCATCGCATTGCGCAAGGTTTCCTGACAGGCGGTCAGGCCGCAACTGACGGCAATCACTTCTGTCACGATACCCGCTTCCTTGAGTCTTACGGCCTCCTCGATGGCAATTTCATCGAAGGGGTTCATCGACATCTTGACATTCGCCAGGTCGATGCCACTGCCGTCATTCTTTACACGCACCTTGACGTTATAGTCAATCACGCGTTTTACCGCTACCAGGACTTTCATTTTTCACTCCATCAACTGTTTCGGTTTCCCTGAACAGATAAATTGTTAAATTATTATAAATTGTACAGGCACTAGTGCCGCAATGGCATTTTGCGACTCGCCCGGAATCGAATGATAGCACCGGCAGCGCCTGGCAGGGGAGCCAATGAAATGCCTCATCGCTGCTTTAATCGACAGGCAGTGCTGTTTTGACGACCACCTGGCGTAACACAAAACTTGAATGTACCCCGGTCACGCCCTGAATCCGGGTAAGGCGGTTTAACAATAAATCCTGATAGGCATCCATGTCTCGTACCACCACCTTGAGTTGGTAGTCTGCGGATTGGCCGGTGATCAGCAGGCATTCCATCACCTCGGGGATTTCACTGATTTGGGTTTCAAAATGAGTGAAGCGCTCTGGCGTATGCTGATCCATTGAAATATGAATCAAGGCCATCAAAGATAGCCCTAGTGATTTGGCGGCCACATGGGCGCGATAGCCCGTGATAAAGCCGCCCTCCTCCAGCGCACGCACACGTCGCAAACATGGCGATGGTGAAAGGCCGATGCGCTCAGCCAAATCCTGGTTGCTGAGTCGTCCATCCCGTTGCAGGACTTTGAGTATCTGGCGATCGTAGTTATCAATTTCCATTATATTGTCGTATAATTTTTAATATAAGTTAAATATTGCATTTTCTATAAAAATTACGCAATTTTATGCCAATACAATAGCAATTTCACTAACAATACGCAATAAAATACGGTCACAGCCCTGTTAAGATATCGTTCATTGTTTATCTGAGGAGCAGCCATCATGTTGTCACACCCTGCCACCAAATATCGCCCCTTTCCCGCGATTGCGCTTGCCGAGCGAAACTGGCCATCACAGACCATTACCCGTCCACCGGTTTGGCTGAGCACCGACTTGCGTGACGGCAATCAGGCACTGTTTGAACCGATGAACATCGAGCGCAAATTGCGTATGTTCCATCGGTTATGCGAGATCGGTTTCAAGCAAATAGAGGTCGCCTTTCCTTCGGCCTCCAGCACTGAATTTGACTTTGTACGCCGCTTGATCACGGAGCAGCATATCCCCGCTGAGGTCACCATTCAGGTGCTGACACCGGCACGCGAAGCCTTTATCCGCCGCACCATGGAGTCGCTGCGAGGCGCCAAGAGTGCGGTCGTGCATCTGTATAACGCCACCTCCAAACCGTTCCGCGACTTCGTTTTCAACATGAGCAAGGCCGAGGTGATCGAAATAGCCGTGTCCGGGGTTGCGTTAATCAAGTCGCTGGCAGAGGAACAACCCGAAACACAATGGCTGCTCGAATACAGTCCTGAAACTTTTACCGCCACCGAACTGGATTTTGCGCTTGAAATTTGTGATGCAGTGACGGCAACCTGGGGCGCTACCCCTGACAACAAGGTCATCCTCAATTTGCCGACCACGGTAGAAATTGCCACGCCCAATATCTACGCCGATCAGATCGAATGGATGCATCGCAGACTCGCGCGTCGCGACAGCATCATCCTCAGCCTGCACCCGCATAATGACCGGGGAACGGCGGTGGCAGCGGCAGAACTGGGGTTGATGGCAGGCGCTGATCGGGTTGAAGGTTGTCTGTTTGGTAACGGTGAACGTACCGGCAATGTGGATCTCGTTATTCTCGCACTCAATCTGTATACCCAAGGCATAGCGCCCGGACTGGACTTTTCGAACATCAATGCGATTGCCCGCGAGATGGAGCATTGCACCCAGTTGCCGATTCATCCGCGTCATCCTTATGTGGGCGATCTGGTGTTTACCGCTTTTTCCGGCTCGCATCAGGATGCGATCAAAAAAGGTTTCGCCGCGCAACAACCGGATAGCGTGTGGAGCGTCCCCTATCTTCCGGTCGATCCGGCCGATTTGGGGCGCAGTTATGATTCCATTATTCGTATTAACAGCCAGTCCGGCAAAGGCGGCATCGCTTACCTGCTTGAAACGGAATACGGCATCGTCATGCCACGCAGACTACAGGTGGAGTTCTCGGGGGTCGTGCAACAACATACGGACAAGCATGGCGGAGAGTTGACCGCCCCCGATATCTGGAGGCTGTTTAGCCAAACTTATCTGGAATTCGCGCCTCGCGTGCGTTATCAGGAACATCACTTGTACGAACAGGGTGAGGCGCAAGGCATAAAACTGGGCGTTGAAATAAATGGGTGTTATCACCTGCTTGATGGAATAGGCAATGGCCCGATCGATGCCACTGTGCACGCGTTGCAACGCATGAATTTTCATTTCCAGGTGCGCAGCTATGAAGAACGCTCGCTGGGTGCCAGCAGCGAAGCCGGAGATGCCACAGCTTGCGCCTTCATGGAACTCACGCCGACCAAGGATGGTGGGGAATGCTATGGTGTTGGCCTGGACACCAATATCGTCACGGCCTCTATCAAGGCCTTGATCAGTGGTATTAACCGGTTGGAGAAGATGCCTGCAGCAGATGGTAAATAACGGCAGTCGCGATGAATGGTTAAGGCATGGACAGCTAATGATTGGCTATCTAAAATGTCACCATCTAACGGGCATGGCAATGATGCCACCCCTTGTAATGAAACCGCCATGTCCGTTTCCCTCACCCCATCCCTCTCCCGCAAGCGGGGAGAGCGCAGCGAGGGGGGCGTAGCCGGGAGTAAGTCGCTACGCGTGTTTCACGTTAA
>CAIRBC010000061.1 GCA_903876685.1 uncultured Nitrosomonadales bacterium
AAGAAGATTACCAATCTTGTTATCCTTCTGCTGATCATCCAATGCATCACTTAATTTGTCCATCAGCAAAATATCGATTTCCTTACGGCTTGCCGAACCAAACTTCGCTAAATAATCCGTAATCAATTTGGCATAGAATTCATCATCTTGTGCTCGTGTACGAATATAGTCAGCTTTGGTTGCAGTCGCGGTAGCAACACTGGCAGAGACATGAAGATTAGGCTTATGCCCCTCGATGAGCTTGGCGCGGCGCAGGTGCTTAATCGTAGCATCATCCAGAGGCAACTTCTTCTGCACGCGGTCGAGTGCGAAAATATCCTGCAACGATAAATCCGTCTTTTGAATCAGCAATCTGCTATAGGCTGGGTCAACGATGCTGCCATAAATTGTCATTTTTACTGCCTGATGCTCACTCAAGTCGTAGTCTGGCATCGGAAAATAACGCCTGGCTTGACCGACGTGCATCTCGTAAATACCATAACCCATAGTATCGATCATATTCAATTCGGCCATCGCTTGAGCCAAAAATGGATTGCGATAGCGTCTTGGCGTTTTGTTCCCAGAGCAATAATCAGTCGGCATCCCTTCATAAAACGTGCCTTCATTTTCAAAAATCAGCCGATCAGGGCGTTCGGTCACAATAATGCGCCCATTGCGTGAGTAATCCTGATGAGCAATGCAGTTATGCAGCGCTTCCAGCACGATTTTCTGGTCATATTTAGCCAGCTCAATCGCTAATAACTGATCATCCGGCAGAATGCGTAGCTGGATGTTGCGGATTTTCTGGTACAGGGCTGTGGTATTCAACAGAAAGGGTGGGCCAAAGTGCTGGTACGCACGCTCAACACCTTCCAGCTTCCATGTCATTTGTGCCGGATTGGGTAGCAAGAGGTGCGCAGATTCTTCTTTGCCCAGCAGCAATAGCGTTGTGCGTGTGATTCGTCCGTCTTGTGTCAACTTTGCACGGTCAAGAAAAGTACCGTCAGTCCAGCGCATTACCTCATCAGTCTCAAAGCGGTTGGCATATTTTTTTGCAAACGACTCGCGTGCCCTGGCCAGCGCGCTGATATCCAAATGCGCCAGCGTAGCCCCCTGCACCACCTGCGATGACCAATCACTGGAACCAACCTGTTTGCGAATATCGTCCAGTTTATCCAGACCTAGATGGGTCAGGCTTTCCCCAGCACGCGCGTAATAGTGACCCTTCCATGCAATTGGCATCCCAAAAGGAGCTGATGGAATCTCAAACAGAACCACTCTGCCTGATTCTGTCAGCAATTCATGAATTTCACGAAAGGTAATCGATGGTTCGCTCCCCTGTGAAATTTGTAATTTAAGACTTTGCAAGCGGTCTCGCGCTTCCCGATAGTCAGTACCGACAATTTTCCTTGAAGAATTGTTCACGCCAAACACCAACCATGCGCGCTCTACGTTACGCAAATTCGATTCATTGGCAAGTGCCGAGAAATACTCACCAATTTTGTTGGTATCGTAATCATTTCCTGCCTGCTTGAATTCAACCACCTCATTTTCCCAGGTGGCTATCAGGTTGAACAACAATGACTGTAATGAGGCATGATCCATACTCGCTCCTTTTCAGCATACTCCGATTCAGATTGCAAATTAACCTACAGGGTATCAAACCTGAGTATAATGAAAATTGTTGTCCCTAATGAACGCCAAACAAATATGCCTTATTTTTCCGTGGTTTGCCAGCAGGACTTTTTTTCTTAACTTCACCATGTCCGAAGAGCTTGCCTTTACCCAGCCTGGTCGCTCTCAGGAATTGCTCCGTTTTGGTCAAGTAGCCAACGACATTCTCAAGCAGAACTTTACGCTTCTCTAACGGGCATGGCAAATTGCCACCCCTGATGATGAAACCCATCATGCCCGTTTCCCTCTCCCCATCCCTCTCCCGCAAGCGGGCGAGGGAGAAGACGATCGCTGCGCGAGTTTC
>CAIRBC010000062.1 GCA_903876685.1 uncultured Nitrosomonadales bacterium
ACCCAACATAAATATAGGCAGCGACAGCTATATCGCCGCCGGAGCAGCATGCCTGCGCGATGCACCTTCCTTCAGCCAACTGATTGGTAATCCTGCGAAACGGATGCCCTTGTCGTGAGAGCTATGCACAAAATGCTTTCGTGAAAACGGGCACAATTTGTGGCTGAAACACCGGCGTTTAAAAGCTAAATAATTTACAGTATTTCTTAATCCTGGCTAAATTTCAATGACTCCCACGCGTTACGCGAAATTAACAATTCTTCACCGGTCTTCAGGCCAGTGGATTTAAACAAGGAGGGGGTGAAACGCTTCCCCTACGCACCTTGAAACCTCGACCTACAGGGCTGTGTAGAACATCAAGGTGAATGAAATTGTCCTAGCCATTCACGCACCTTGGTGAGCGCGGCTTCGAGATTGACTGAAGCCGTATCGCTTAAAGGGTTGCCCAGTTCGAAGTCGTAGCCACGGATGCGCAGCAGATAACCCACACCTGATGGTCCGATCAGCGCATAGACACCGCCTTTAATGCTGATGTCATCAGCATCAGAGTCACCACCTCCAGGTTACGTTCGACAAGTTGCTGCACCCATCGCTTGGCCTGCGCCTTTCCTTCTGGCATCTTGTTCAATAATTGTTTCGCCCGCAATTTATTGAATTTGGCCTTGAGTTTTTTGCGCAACCGCACGGCGTGCTGTGGTTTGGTATGTGCAGATGCAACAATCTCCACACCATCAGAAGTCTTTCGATTCAGCAGGATTTTTACATCCGAACCAAGCTCTTCGTAAACTGTCTTCATTGCAAGGCGTTCTGTCGATGCGATGAATCTTCGTTTATTCATGTTTAACTCCTGTTGTATTTTATCAAGTATCGAACGGCTTGCTTGCTGCAGGCTTGAATCGACAACATTATCACACATGACTGCGACATTACATGTCGTATACGAGTAAGCGTATTTTGGGTGATAAAGGTGTTAATTATATCCAACGAGCAGTTATCGCCAGATCGCTCCGTTCTGCTGATTTTTCTCAGGTCAGGATGCATCTACCAGATTCGTTTGACATTGATCGTAAATGGTTTGACGGATGTTGATCTTTTGAAAAAATGCGCCAGGTTCGCTATTTTTTCAATTACAACCAAGCCACCTTTTCACTATGCTGAAAACAAATTCGATCCTACCCCCTAAAACCTTTCGAGCTTGACCATATAAATCTGCCATCCTGTCCGATGCCCACTCTTGATTGACATAATTTGACAAACCGCACATACTTGTTGAAATTTTCAACAATGGAGCAAGCGATGGCGACAATCAATTTTAGTGTTCCTGAAGATGTCAAAGCAGCGTTCAACGAGACCTTTAATCACCAGAATAAAAGTGCGGTCATTACTGAGTTGATGCGTGAGGCAGTTGAACGTGCGCGCAGTCGGCAGCGTAGCCAAAGCGCAATCTCCAATATCTTGTCACGCCGGGATGATGCTCCGCTGCTAACGGAATCTGCATTCCGTCGTGCGCGTGAGGACGGCAGGCGGTGATTCTGGTGCTGGATGCGAGCGTGGTTATCAAATGGTTTTTTCGCGATGATCCGACTGAACAGCATGCGCTGCAGGCGTTGCAAATATTGAATGCGGTGGGAACAGGCGAAGTAAAACTCGTTCAACCCCCGCACTTTATGGCTGAAGTGAGTGCCGTCCTGGCGCGTGAAAAACCAGTAGCAGCGCAGACAGATATTGCAGACTTACTGAATCTGGAGTGGCGAATCTCTGATTCTGATGCGACTTATAAGACTGCGATCTCGCTGTCTGCCAGCCTGAACCATCACTTGTTTGATACGCTCTACCATGCGGTTGCCTTACACCAACCAGATGCCTCGCTTGTTACCGCCGATGTCCGCTACTTCAACAAAGCTAAAGATACTGGACGCGTAATCTTGTTGGAAAACTTTTCCATGAGCAGAGTGCATTAACCGATCATAGTTATTGCTACCAACATGGCTGCAACGGCTGCCGAACCCATTGCTTGGCTTTGGTAAGCCGGAGGGAAAAGTCTACTACCCGAGGAAAAATCTCATGGATGCTCCCGTCAAATATGCACAGCCAGGAAATTTAGGCGCCGTCACACATCCCACGTCAATGTCGATAATTAACCGAAATGTTCTATCACGATGAGCTGCCAATCAGCAACTTGGCAGAAGGTTCAGACACCACCATTACCAGTTTCATGGTGGCCCTGGTTGCGCCGACGAACAGTTTGCGGATGGAGATCTCATTGAGTTCCTGGAAGTCGACCTCCGTCAAAATCACGCAGGGCGCAGCTTGGCCTTTGAAGCGGTACACGGACTCAACCAGGATATCGCCCTCAGTGAAAAGCGGGTTGCCCAATAGATTGTAGTTGCCAGAAAACTGTCGCAGGTTGAAGGGTTCAAGCCTGTCCCAGACCGAAAGCTTTGATCCTTCGCGCCCGCGAAAGGTGACCACCGCGATCATGTCGCGCTTGAAACCTTGTGCGATACATTGGGTGATGGCTCGCTTGTTTTGTTCGGCGAGCTGTTCAGTGTCAGCATAGCTAACGGACATGGCAATGATGCCACCCCTTGTAATGAAACCGCCATGTCCGTTTCCCTCACCCCATCCCTCTCCCGCAAGCGGGCGAGGGGGAGTAAGTCGCTACGCGTGTTTCACGTTAAGGATGTCCACTGTCCACATCAGAGCCAGTCAATGGGCTTCCTGATTCAATCTGAAAGGGCAATGGAATGAGTTGCGCCAGACTATTGAGAATGTCGCGCGGGGTGCGGTAATTGGTATCTGAGCGCAGCGTGATCCAGCCGGGCAACTCGACATCTGGGCGGCGATACAGTTTTTGCATGGGATCTTCAAGCCACCAGGCTTTGCAATTCGGAGGCAATAACTTCAGCAGGTTATCTTTCCACTCGGCTTGAAAATCCTGCCCCTCGTCGATTATCAATTCATCGAATAACCATGCCGCGCCTGGCACGAAGCAGGTCATAAAGGATTCAAGCTCGTTAAACATCTCGCTGCCACGAGAAAAATCCGGCACCCTGCCTGCAGCGCAATAAATCTGGTCGCAAAGCTGGTGGTAGGTGGCAATCATCCCACCTACGGGAGATATTTGCATAAAATGATCCGCCAGCGGCCGGTTGTAGCAAATATAGAGCGGTCGCCGGTCAGCAGCGATCGCATCGCGAAACACAGACAGCGCCAACTGTGTTTTGCCGGAACCGGCCGTGCCGATGATGCGCAAGCGAAAAGGTTCGCATTCGATCTTGCGCGCCCACTCCGCCAAGCCACCGGAAAGCCTTGTGTACAGGGTCTGCGCTTGCCCGACGAAGGCATTTGCATTCGACGCCAGATTCAGCGTGTCGCTCAAGAATGCATGAATCTGGTTGGCGATGGCGTCGCTGGGTACGTCCAACGGGAGTATCGAGCGGATAATCAGCGGCAGATGTGCACGGCGCGAGGCATCCACAATTCGGGCTGGATCAATGTAGGCTGACCCTGGATCCTTTACGGTGTAGTCCGGGCAGTAAAGCAGCGCTTCTATCAGCACCTTTTTATCTTTGCAGTATTTATTGAGCCGGGTTCGCATTCCTTCCAGCATCCGCCCCATCTGAAAGGTGACCGGTTTATTCTTGTTGGTATAGATTTTAACCAGGCCTTCCGGTGCTTCAGTCAGAAAGCCGCTTTTCTGTTCGATAAGCAGCAACTTTCCGGAAGGGCTCAATATCGCAAAGTCGATTTCCCCCCATAGCTGATAATTATGCTGAACGCGAGTCCAGTGTACGCCGTGGTAAATGCGATAGTCATCGGGCAGCGACTCGGAAAGTATTGCGAGGGTTTCGATTTAACGTGAGGCAGCGCCTGTTACTTCAAGTTCTTTCCATCCATCGGGGAAGATGATTGCCATTGGTTAATACGGGTATTGTGATCGGCTGCAATGATAGCAGCAGGATGCTGTTGTGGGCGTTTCTCGACCAGATGCCAAATCCACCGCCGACGTAACAAACAGGATTTTGAAATACAGGCCAACACGGTTCTGAATACCACTTTTGCTTTCCAATTCCTCCATAGAACAAGAATTCTGGCATTCCGATTGGATTGTTGAAAACTGTTCTTGCGAGAATTTTATTCGGGTCAGTGAAATCCGTCCAGTTAAAACCAAACGCATGTCCGGGTTGTATTATAGCAACAGCTTTAGGCACAGCAGCGTTTGCAACATAGAGCGCCTGATATGCAGCCGCACCATCTGCGCATAAAAAGAGCAGGCTGAAGCGAGATGGTCCGTGACTGGCTGAATAACCATCTTGACGTTGAAATATAGACCAATAACAAAACGGCTCCTTTATCCAGCCAAATTTTATGTATTGGGACGGATCACCATCTTGAAAAGTTAGTGATGGGGGACGGCATCCACATGGTGCAAGCTCTTGTTTGCTTACTTTTCGTCCAGCCAGTAGCTCATAACCAAGGAATCCCTTGTTTAAAGAATCCATGAATTCATTATAAGTGTAGCCATAGTCAACGTAGATGAAACTCAGTAAATTCCCCGAAAGATGCATGACGGGCCTGCCATCAAAACCAGAGGATGGGTAATATAATGAATCCTTCAGAATATCTTGAAGCGGAAAAGGCTCATTATTGATACTTGTACCTGAAATATTTTGCAACCATGCCGGGTTTTCAAGCTCAGGAAGTTGACTGATCATTGTGCAATGCTCCTATGAGTTATTTTAGCGATGAAATCGATAAGGATCGATAAATCATGTATCTGGAACCACCCTTTCCCTTGGAAAATCGTTTGCACCGAAAACTAACCGCCCGATCCAGTGGCGAATCAAGTCACGCGCAATTTCTCGCCCATCGTCTCATCAGCTACTGAACCTATAATAATTAGCGAGTTCAGTGCAGCTCTATCATGTAATTGATTGCGTCGATGCCACAACCACCAATACTTGCTTTGCATCATGAATCATTTCGTCTCCGGCTTGGGTTTATACAGTCAGAGATTTAACAGCTTGTATGCGTCAAAGCATGTCGCACTCGAATCATTTATTGCGTAAGTCATCACACTGTACTTATCCTCGACACGATTCAACATCTCGGCGTAAAAAAATCAGCCAGCCTATCGATTTTAGCTGGGACGAATTCATCCCTTTCTCTTTCCGATATTGCGCACGGAATGCATATCAAATACTCGACTGCGCCACAGCGTGTCGCGCACAAGGAATATGATTTGATTGACACACTGATAAACGATACATACTAACGATTTTATGGGAGATAATAATGAATGTATATAAAGGGTACGGCTGCAGCCAGAGCGATTTGTTGTGCAATATACAAGGTGATAAGGTATACGAGAGCAATGGTTGCAGCCAGAGCGATTTGCTTTGCAACATTCAAGGCGATAAAGTATACAAAAGCAATGGTTGCAGCCAGAGCGATCTGCTTTGCAACATTCAAGACGACAAAGTATACAAGGGCTATAATTCCAGCCAGAGCGATATGCTTTTCAACATTCAATGCGATAAAGTATATAAGGGCTATGGCTGCAGCCAGAGCGACCTGATTTGCAATATTCAGGGGAATAATATTTATAAGGGGTACGGTAACAGTCAGAGCGACCTGCTTTGCAATACCACGCAACGAATAAATACAGCAGAACTGGCTGCCATATTGTTTGCACTGAGAGTGATATGAGTAAAAATATATAAAGGATGAGCGATGAAGGTATATTTGGACGAGGAACGGGTCGCACCTGAAGGATAGGTTCTGGTTCGCTGGCTCGACGATGTCATCAAACTGCTACAGACAGGAACCGTTACCCATCTTTCGCTTGACCACGACCTGGGCGACGATCAAAGAGATACCGGCTATGACGTGTTGCTTTGGCTTGAGCGTAAAGTCGCCTTATGTCGCTTCGTGCCCCCGGCGAAAATCGGGGTGCATTCGGCAAATCCGGCAGCGCGTAAACGAATGATTGCGGCAATCGAGGCCATCGATAAAATTCATAAAGTGACCGAACCAAAGTCGGGATGATAACGCCTGACACAAACATCTTGCCACATTGAGCACCGGCTTTTCCAATGCTCAGCAGTCTCAGTCACCTGCACTGCTGATCGCACCTGATCACCTCACAAATCCGATCTTCGCTGCCGCACCACCTTTAACACGACATTCTTCAAGCAGCTGCCGGTACAATTCCCCGGCATTAACTGCCAAATCCAGGATGCCGAATTGGCGCGCCGCAACGGCGAAATCGCCTGGCGTCAATTTTTCGAGATTGCGAACCCGTTGTTCCCAAAAGCCTGTATCAGCCAAGTCACCCCCTGAACGTATATATTCCTGAATATACATTTCCCAGCACTGATCTGCGGTGAGGTAATCGAATTTTACCTTGAAGGCAAAACGGCGCAAACTGGCCTGATCCAGTTTTTCCATCAGGTTGGTGGTGCAAATGTGTGGCCGCAGTTTGAAAGTGCTGTGAATTCGCCAAGGTGAAAGTGCGGGGGTAGTTTTATGCATTTCAGCTTTATATCTGTATTTTTGAAGTGGGTGAAGCACGATGACTTCGGCTCCGAAATGCTTTTGATGCTAACT
>CAIRBC010000063.1 GCA_903876685.1 uncultured Nitrosomonadales bacterium
CCGCGCCGATAAGTTTTAACCACTCCTTTACAGGTGTCACTGGTCGGGCGAGCCTCAAACGGAGCATTGCCGGCGACCACTTTTTCAAGATCGGCGGTTTGTAGTCGGCTATGCACGCGTTGCAACATCGCCTGTGTTTGCAGTTGATATTCGGCAAAAGACAAGCCCTCTCCCATGAAACGGCTATTTTCACCAGAGGGCTGATGTCTAACCTACAATGGTGTACTCATCGGCACATTTTCCTGATCCGCCTCTGATATCCGGGATATCCTCAACATTATTTTCATTTTTCGGAAGCAAAAATAGGGTTAAATGAAGCGTAACAAACAAAATTCGGGGGCAATAAGCGTAGCGCCTTGCGCCGGATAATACACAGTTCATTGCCTATGGGTCATTACACCCTGCGTGACTGAATAGGAATGTATCAACCTCAACCCCATAGGCTTTAGCTATTTTCCACTTGCAGAAGCGCCTGGTTAATCCTGCAGACCAGTTCCTTTATTGTTTCGGGATGCTCAAGAAAATCAAGATGAGCACAATTAAAATGATAGGGTGTAATACCGTTCCTGGCATAAAAATTCCAAATACGTTCAATTTGTTCAAAGCGATCCTTTGAACTAAATACATAGGCGTGCAACGCAAGTGGTTCAGGTTGATAGGCAGCATGAATCGCGATGTAATAATCCGAATGGTCCCTGTATTTATTAGCTTGAGAAATGTCATTCATGCTGGAATCCACATCGGCAGTTGCTTGGGTATCAATGCTTACAAATATGCCTATCTTAGCACCTGCTTTCAGGAGTTCGCGGGCGATAGCATGAGCGTACCACCCGCCCGCCGAAAAGCCTATCAGGTGATAAGGTCCTTTAGGGTAAAAGTCCAGGAGCTGTGCTGCATAATGTTTAGCCATTTCACTGACTGAAACTTCATGTTCCAACACTCCATATTTTCCATTGATAGCTTCGACCTGGATGCCCCAGGCTGGTCGGTCAGTTTCAAGGGCTTGAACCAGCGGAAAATAGTTTCCTACCCAACCGCCCCATCCATGCACAAAAAAAACCGGGATCTTGTGGCCTGTGGGTTTCAAGTGGACAATGTTAGCATTGCGTTTATTCAACAATTCATGCTTGGCACTCGCTAGCAGATTGGCTAGACTGCGTATATCCGGTCTATCGAATAAAATTGAAATGGCCAGTTGACTGTTTAATCGGGTGTTGATTTTTGCAGTTAGCAGTGCAGCGTCGATGGAATTGCCACCTAACTCAAAAAAATTCCCCTCAATTCCAAAATCCTCACGACCCAGCACTTCCCGCCAGATAATCAACAACTCATTTTCAAGGGGGGTCAGTGGTTTCTGAATAGCTTCAGGTTCGCAACGCTCCAGTAAAAGCATCGCCTTGCGATCGACTTTACCGTTAGGCGTTAGTACAAACCTGTCAACTGGTATAAAAACCCGTGGAATCATCGCTTCAGGCAAAGTTTTGGCAAGGAAAGCACGAATATTATCACTAGATGGCTTGGCATTTGCTGCGGCAATCCAGAAAGCGATCAACTGTTTATGTCCCGGCATTTGTTCCCGGCACACTACCATCGCTTGAGCAATGTCTGGATGACGTGAAAGCTCAGCTTCAATTTCGCCGGGTTCAATTCGTATGCCTGAGATTTTTACCTTATGATCGTAACGTCCATGGAAAAATATCGTGCCATCTGGCTTCCAGGCGGCCAGATCGCCCGATTTATAAAGTCGTGCGGCGCTATCTTCATGAAAAGTATCCGGAATAAAACAGGTTTTGCTGAGTGCCTGTTGATTCAGATACCCACGGGCGAGCCCTATCCCCCCTATATAGAGTTCGCCAGGCGTACCGACCGGACAATACTGCCCATGCTCATCCAGGATACGCACGTAGGTGCCAGCAACAGGTCTGCCAATGGGTACGCCTGCGGGATCGACGGTACTGGCTGAAGTCATCTTGTACCAGCAACTGAAGGTCGTGGCTTCAGTCGGACCATAAGCATTAATTAGAAGGTGTTCTGGGGGCAGTCGGTTCAATAATCTCTGAACAACCGTCGGCAAGAGCGTCTCTCCCCCGGCCAGAATGACTCTTACTCCGCTTAAAGCATCCAGCTCTGTATCAACCATCCCATGAAAAAGCCCCGCAGTCAGCCACAAAATGGAAATTTTGTGCCTAAGTAGCAATTGAGCAAGCGCTCTGAAATCTGTTTTATCGGGAGGAGCAATAACCAGTTTAGCGCCACTGAGCAACGCGCCCCAGATTTCAAATGTCGCTGCATCGAAGGTTAAGGGCGCAAGTTGCAGCATGACATCCGTCGAACCAATGCCGAAATCGCTGGAAGGTGAAACCAGTCTGAGTATGGAACGGTGCTCTATCATGGCTCCTTTGGGCTTTCCAGTAGATCCGGAAGTGTAATAGATACAAGCCAGTTGTCTGTCACTGAATCGGCTACAGTCTGGATTTTCGATCTCGCAGGAGGCCAGCTTGATAAACAACTCATTGAAGAAAAACACCTTTACAGGCAACCCTGAAATACTTTCTGCAAAGTCAGTATGAGAGAGCATCAGGCAGGCCTGAGTATCTTCAAGCATCGATGCCAGCCGCTGTGCAGGCCATTCGGGATCAAGTGGTAGATAGGCACCCCCCGCCTTGAGTATGGCTAGCAGCGAAATCACCATTTCGTTTGAGCGTAGCATATGCAACGCAACCACGGCTTCACTTCCCACACCCTGTTTTATCAAGAAGTGTGCGAGTTGATTGGCCAATTCATTCAATTTTTGGTAGCTAAGGGTCTGTCCGGCAAAGTCCAGTGCAATAGCCTGTGGCGTATTAATGGCTTGATGCTCAAATCGCTGATGCACGTACTGCTCTGTTATCGACACCCTCGAACCGCAGCTCCAAGCGTTAATCTGATTGAGATCGTGATCGTTCAACAACATGGCCAGCGAAAGTTAATGAATTTAAAAATCCATATTATCATAGGTCCGCTAACTAGCACGGCAATTATGCAACCCCTTAACAATTTGTCACGAGCCTTCAGGCCGGTGGATTTAAGCGGGGAGATTTTTGAAACCCCGCCCCTAAGCATCCTGAAACCTCGGCCTTTAGCGTGAGGTGGTGCGTGTTCCGGTCTGAAGGCCGGGGTTTTAAACCAAGAATTATTGCACCCACTCACTTTTCGATTGTTGTCGGATCGGCGCTGGTGTGTACGGATCAAGTAAACTCCGATTATTTTAATGAATATATGCAACGATACTTCGGCAAACCGTCACAGGTTTGGGGAGGTGCCAACTGGTGGAAAGTTGAGGAAAAATTATTCAATTCCGAGGTTCAATACATCATTGTCGGCTTGGGTCAGGATTTTATCGGCGCTACTTTCAAGGATAGTCCTGAAAATTTGGTCATCAAGCTAAAAGGCTATCTGGGAATGAATTTCAGGCAGATGGAGGCTGAAAAATGGGTCTCGGCAACGTCCGGTATCATCATCCGCTATTATGATCAAAATACCCCTAGCAAGCTTTATTGCATGGGGTCACCCCATTCTCCAGTCAGTTACTAGGCTAACAATTTGCTCCTAGATGGGGGGGTTATCATTTTTTAAAAATTTTTTTAATTAAAATATTTTTAAAAAATGGCGATAATGTTGTCGTATGTTGCATTTTCAATGATGAGTGGACTAGTAG
Source organism: uncultured Nitrosomonadales bacterium (assembly GCA_903876685.1). GTDB lineage: Bacteria > Pseudomonadota > Gammaproteobacteria > Burkholderiales > Gallionellaceae > Gallionella. The sequence continues at coordinate 3,698 of CAIRBC010000063.1, forward strand.
CAGTGCTGATTGTGCCCCTTTTTATCTTTAACAAGTAGTGGTTATCATTTTTGTGAGCGTTTCTGCGTTTTTTTGCAAAAGCCTGATATTCAATACTGGCCTGAGAAATTATTGTTATGATACAAATTGAAGCGGCCGGATTATAGGGAATACTTTGAAATTCGGTGACTAACAATTACCTTTTTTATTTATTTTTTTGAATTAAATTTTTGATTGTATAACTAATGGCGAGATTGTCCCAGAGCGAAAACCGTTGGAATTTTTGGCGAAATTTAGAAAAGCCTGCTGCTATTCAGCAGCAAGGCTCCAGGTAGACCATGCATAAACTGCTTGATAAAATAGAACTTGAAACGTTGTGGCGAAGCGGGCGCGTTTCGTGGATCGTTTTTTACACCTGGTTAAGGTGGCACTGGTTCAAAATTGCCATGGTTGTTATTGGATTTAACATAGACATTAATCATCCAGCTAGCTCAAAGTCGGTAATCGTCGAATTTATCTGTGAAAGTTGCTTTTACCGGATAACCCGTTCGAGGCTGAAGAATGCATCTTTACCCTTTGAAAAATATCAAAATTATGCAAGGACTGGCAAAATCATCGTCAAGGCTGCCATTTTGTGCCAAACGATCAAAGGAAAAATATTATGTCCTCAATCATAACCGTGTTTTCGACGGCACAAATTGCGTCCTTTTCAACTACCCAGATTCAAGACCTGTCTACCTTTGATATCTTCTGGTTGACAACAGCGCAGATCAATCAGGGGTTAAACACAGATCAGATTCTCGCGTTGACCACGACCCAGATTCAGCAGGGACTGACTACTGCGCAGATTCAGCAAGGTTTTAGCACTAGCCAGATTGCGGTGCTGACTACAGGCGATATTGCCGCTTTTAATACCAGTCAGATTGCAGCACTGACCACGGCACAGATAAATCAGGGTCTGACGACCGACCAGTTTGTTGCTTTGAACACAGCTCAGATACGAGCGCTGACCACGGCAGATATTGCTGCTTTGACCACCAGTAATCTGCCCGCGATGCGCTCGGATCAAGTTGCTGC
>CAIRBC010000064.1 GCA_903876685.1 uncultured Nitrosomonadales bacterium
ACAACGCCAAGCTATTCAAATGGAACAACATGTATCACGACAACGCTCGAATCAAGCCATTCATTACCGCATTGGCTCGAAATAAAACAGCGATTGTAGCGTTGACAGATTTAGATAAAGTAATTCGTATTCAAACAGATGGCATTTGCTTTGCATCTGACACGCCGATCAAAGGATTAGAAGATTTCTCACAGTTACAGCTCGAGGACAAGACGACAGGGCTGATAACCTTTGAGCATGTTAATAAATAAGGTAGAGGGTCCCAATCCTGGAAAAAAGTTCCCAATATTGGAATTATTAAACAGTTTAATCTGGTACAAAAGGAGGCAAAACCTTCCAGTGCCAATGCCTGACAGGCCTGCTTTTCTGAAACCTGTCGAACACTTTCCTGTCATCATTTAATGCATTTTCTATAAGTTCGCCTGCAGTCTATATGATTCAGGCACCGCATAGGTGCAGCTTCTCCAGTGGCAAACCGCGAGCTGTTATCATCACACACAGAACAATTACGTTAATAACACATTTTCCCCAGATTGAACTCTTGCTGCTTTATCAAGAATGTTATATTCCGGCGGGTTTTAGGTTGATCGCGGCAAGTGGTGTCTCGAGTCATCCCTGCTTCGATCACTGCATGCGACCAGCGATCTGATGCGCTTTTATTCTCGCAGCGCATATTTTCAAATAGGCACTCATCGCAAAACTTGTTCCCGACGCCTGCTTCTGGCGTTGACGCTGAAAATAAATGCTGAAACCCCCAAATTTCGGCTTCATTTTTTTCTTGAAATTGCGCTCTGCTGCAGCTAACAGGATTGGACTCGTAGCAATCTTGCTTCATTGGAGCACCCAGTTGTAAAATTGACCTTGAGTAAGTCTTGCAGCCAACAAAAAACACCGTGAAATTCTCGGAGGCTTTGCTATGAATGCCCTGCTCGCAAATCGGGTATAATGCAGTTATTGCTGACATAGTAATTGTACTAGAAGGGGTTTGTATCACAGGATTGCGAAGGTAGACTCAGAAACGCCCTCCTACAGAAGATCAGAAATTGCCGTATATAATTTGTGGATTTTGTGCACATCACATCGAGCTTGAGAAAAAACAGAACTATCGGCCAAATAAATTCCGTCTCGTCCAGTAATCTGGCAAGGGATTGCGCTGTGCACGTCATAGTGTGAAAAGAATACAAAATACCTCAGTAATCGAATCCAATGGGACTGGATTGGAATCATTGATTAGTCAAGATTTTCAAAGGAGCAAACCAACTGTCTTTTGTGTTGAGATCATGTAAATAGGTTGTACTGTTGCTAGTCCAATATTGTCGCAACTACTGGCTCATGTTAGAACCCTTGTCCAATATTATTTCTGGAAGAAGCCAGTTCCAAAACTGTATCTCAAGAAATACTGAACCGTTTGACTCCAAACAAAAAGCCAAATTTTGAGCTTGAATAGTTGTATCCGAGTCCAATATTATGAAAGTTTGAAATGGTCGTTAACGAGAGAATTCGCGGACCGAAGTTTGGCTCTTTAAACAAGTCCAATATTGGAACCGTTTACCTTAATTTCATAACAAACTTCACACAATCAAACCGCTCAGTGTCATCACCTTCAGTGCAGACAACTCGGCGTTTCATATCACCATTGGAACTACTCATTCAA
>CAIRBC010000065.1 GCA_903876685.1 uncultured Nitrosomonadales bacterium
CGTGAAACTCGCGCAGCGATCGTCTTCTCCCTCGCCCGCTTGCGGGAGAGGGATGGGGAGAGGGAAACGGGCATGATGGGTTTCATCATCAGGGGTGGCAATTTGCCATGCCCGTTAGACGCAGGTTGGTTTCCGCCTGATCCTCCAGTAATTCCTGTTCATTGAAGACCTGCGAGAAGGACTGGTTTACTTGATAGGCATTGAAGACACCGTAACCCAGAATGGTGAATCCCCCGGCAAAGATGCCATGAGCCAGCCACCACAGATGATTCCACGGTGAAGCAAGCATAAACGCCAGCGATGACACCGCGAACCACACCAGTGCGTAGCGGAAATACAGCATCAACGGTGAACGATACTCCTGCCAAGTGATGATGCCGAAAGCCACTAGACTGAGCAGCATGGCGACAATTTCCTGACTGTAGCGTAGCCATGGCTCCGCAGCCAATGAACTGTAGGCAACGATCGCGACCAGACCGTTGATCAGCATGAATACGCCTAGCCACTTTAACCAATAATCAGGGAGTTCCCTGACTTCAGGCGTAAATATTCGGTTAACCCATAGACTCCCACGAAAAGCAAAATCACCAGAGCCAGCCTGGTGGTGAGGCATGAACGTATTATTTTCGACCGAAATTACCACCCTGCCCTTCGGGCACCCCTCCCTCGGAGGGGAATTGGTGATCCAAAATATTTTCCTATTCTTAAGGCTTGGAATTTTATTCCCCTTCATTGGAGGGGTGCCCGTCAGGGCAGGGTGGTTCTTGAAACCATATACTGAAATATTTTTGTAATATCCATATTTGAATTTTGCTTAGCTTGAATGGGTTGTCCGAATATATACCTTCAGGCGCATCCGGAGGGCTGCCAAACTTCAAGAGGGAAATCACCAGACAAAGACTCATCAACACCCGGGAAGCCGAGCCATACAGCAAAAACAGCCACCTATTATGTTCGGCAATGGGCGTGAATGCCCCGTGCACTGAGTACACCACCGTAAAACCGATAAACCCGATACACAGCCATTTGATAAAAATTTCGCCGGAACGGTGATACCCGCACCAACTGACATAGGAAATAAAAGTCCCTTCGAGTAGCGCTAGTGCGCTAGCAAACTCGTGAAAGGAGTGATTTTCGAAGCGCAGATCGTGATTTTGAAAGTAATATAGATAAATCACCGGAGCCACTGGTAGCAGAAAGCTGAGCAACTCGATGAACCGGCAAGCCAATTTTACCGGTGAAGGCAGGCGTAGCATAGAGATTCGATGAATGTCTGTCATGGTCAGACCTAAGCAGTTTCTGCCTTGGCCAGGTAGAACCTCACCTCGGCTATAAGCGTATCGATGGCTTCCGCAAGACGCTCGACCATAGTGTGATCTAGCGCGCGCGTTTCGAGAATACGGTTCTCGAGGATTTCTGCAGCAAGCCGTGTAGGCTCGGCATAAATAGACCCTGCCACGCCTCTCATATTGTGTGCAATGCGGCGGATTGACTCTAAATCTTCACCGGCCGCCAAGCCGCGCAACTGTGTGGCGGTAGCTCCATGATTTAACAGCAGCGTATCAAGAATCTTACGACGAATCGGGGCTCTGGAAAGTTGCTTTTCGAAGGCAATCCAGTCAATGGGTGAGTCCGTTGAGTCGTTCTTTACCCTGAGCGTATCCGGCTTCGATGTTGCGCCTGTCTGGTCGCGGGAAACCAAACTTAGAATCGTAGTGACCAGGGTGTCTATCACGATGGGCTTTGACACATGGCCGGTCATGCCCGCATTAAGGCAACGTTGCCGCTCTTCCGGCAATGCGTAAGCCGTTAACCCGACTACCGGCAAACCCGGTCGCAAGGCTATACTGCGGCGTGCGGTCTCGTAGCCATTCAATCCCGGCATCTGCACATCGGTCAGAAATATGTCGAACGCTTCGGAGCCGCCTAGTACCTGCAGCGCCTGTGCACCGTCGTCCCGGAGGGTGAGCAACGCCCCTTCCTGCTGCAAAAACTCGCGCAATACCCACTGATTGACCGGATCATCCTCGGCGGCCAGTATCCGCAACCCTTCCAGTCGCCGGGATGCCTTTAACGATGCGACCGGGACAACTTCTGCTGCTGCGGGCGCTGCCACGATAGTCACTGGAATGCGTACCGTGAAGCAAGTACCCATGCCAGGTTGGCTGGCAACATCAATATTGCCGTACATCAATTCCACGATGCGTTTGCTGATCGTCAAGCCCAGTCCGGTACCGCCAAAGCGACGGGTTGTCGTAGCATCACCTTGCTCAAAGGGCTTGAACAGACGCGACATCTGCTCCTCGTTCATGCCTATACCGGTATCCCGAATCGATAGCAGTAACCAGTTGCTTTCCGCTGCCAGCGTTACACTGACCTTCAGGTGGATCTCGCCCTGTTCGGTGAATTTCACCGCATTACCCAGTAGATTGATCAGAACCTGTGTCAGGCGAGTCTCATCCGTGAGTATCGCCTCCGGTAAATCGCTTGCACAGTCCAGATGAAACTCCAGTTTCTTTGTTTCTGCGTGAGGCACTATCAGGCGCATGGAACGCTGAATGATGTCGAGCAGGCGCACCGGTTGTGATTCCAGGAGTAATTTGCCGGCATCGATCTTGGACATATCCAGAATATCATTCACCAGGCTCAACAATAAGCGACCGGAATCCTGTATCTGAGCCAGATAGAGCCTGGCCGGCTGGCATTCGGGAGCGCGCAAGGCAATTTGCGACAAGCCATTGATCGCATTCAAGGGGGTGCGGATCTCGTGGCTCATATTGGCGAGGAACTCACCTTTTACTCGCGCGGCCTGTTCAGCCAGTGCCATCGCGATATGCAATTCTTCAGTCCGTTTCTCGACCAGTTGCGTCAAATGGTCACGATGCTGCGTCAATTCCATTTGCAGGTTCATTTGCTCGGTAATATCACGTATATGTCCAATCCAGGCACAGGAACCATCCGGCGAGCGCACCGGAATTGAGCTATCTCCCATATGCCAGCGCCGCCCCTGGCGCGGCAGAATCACCTGCCATTCGGCATGCCATGGCGTCATCGAGTTAAACGAACGCTCGGATTCCTCCAATACTTTTGAGAGATCTTCGGGCAAGATGCGCTGAAACCCCAGATTGTGATCAGCAATCAGTTCGGCTGGTGTCAACTCGAATATTTGGGCTACCCCCGCACTGACAAAAGTAAAGCGATATTCTCCGGTGTTAGTCCGCAAAAATCGATAGGCCAATCCGGGTACTTTTCCGGTGACTTCACGCAACAACTCAGACTGATCATTGAGCAACTTTCTGGGCAACATCAGCATGTGCTGACTGACTACCCACAACATTAACCAGTATTCCCAAAGCTTTAAGGCATGACCGATCAGGTTTGAAAGACCATACATCTGCACATACCAGCTAAAGCACAACTCTGTGGCAATACTTAAAACAATCACCCAGAGCATCACGCGATACAGCGCATAATCGATCTGAGTACGCTGTTGTTTTAAGCGCAAAGCGGCGATTGCGTACAGGAACATCAGCAGCCATTCCCAGGCAATCTTGAAAGGAGAAAGTCCTTGTCCTTCCACCCATACCACGGGGAATGCACCCATGAATACCAACGTCACCAGTAGTCCCGCCAGCAAGCCGAAACCGGAAAATACCCAACGCTGCAACGGCCTGCCGTCCAGGTAAAGCGGCGCCATCAGCAACGCCAAAACCTGTAATGATCGGGCACACAGCCAAAGCAGGAGTGGCGTATCCGGGGGGGAAATTTGGCTTTTCGTCATGCCCTCGTAAGTTAGCGTGTGGAGCACGTCAATCAGCGATGACCAAAAGAAGCCAGTGGCAACACATAACAAGTAGGCGTTGCTTGTAAAACTGAAGGTCCTTAGTGCAATCAGGTAGAGCGCTACGCCGATCACCACCGAAAAGAGTTCAACCATCGAATGAAACCATACGTAGCTGAAATTGCTGAGTAAAATTAGCAATAACGCATACATTACCGGACTGAAGAACTGTCGCCAGCCCGTTGCCAATTCCACGTCACTCCCGTTAAACGCTGCCAGTAATGCCCACCTCATGGCAGCCATTCCGTGCAGGCATTCGCAGGGTGAATACTCATCGCGTCGCTATCCATCGTTCCAGGTCGGCGGCTGGCATGGGCTTCGCGAAGTAATAGCCCTGCACCAACTCACAACCCAATTCTTGAGTCAGCCGCAGGTCGTCTTCGTTTTCCACCCCTTCAGCCACCGTAGTCATACCCAACTTGCGCGCGAGATCGACGCTGGATTCAAATACGGCTCGCGAACGGCTGTCTGTAACTGCACCATGCACAAAACCCCGATCAATTTTAAGTTCAGTAAACGGCATACGGTGCAACTGCTCCAGTGACGAATAGCCTGTGCCAAAGTCATCAAGGGATAAGCCGAAGCCCTTTAGCCGCAGGCGCGTGAGTATTTCCTGAACCAGCATGAGGTTCCTGCTAAGTCGGCTTTCGGCAATTTCGATCATGACGTCACTGGTTTGCGTGCGCACTCTGGACAACAAGCGGGAAATGTCCTCGCGACAAACCGTTTTTTGCAGATACCCAAGCATGACCAGACCGAATGCACAACCCAGTTCCTCACAGATCTTGATAATCCGCCAGTCCTCACCACTGAGCAGCACGATACCACCCGCAAACTGGCGTCGTGCCAGATGGCGAAGTAATTCGACCCCATCCATACCCGGCATCTTCGGATCACAGAACATCACGTCTGGCATAAAGCCTGCATCCAGTTGCTTCAATGCGCCTGCACCGGTGGTTTCGGCACAAATTTCCCTATAACCAAGTTCCTCAAGCGAAGCCGCCATCAGCTGATTCATGAGTTCTTCATCATTGACAATCAGTATTTTCATCTCGCTCAGCTAACGGGCATGGCACACGGCCGCCCCATATAATAAAACCCGCCATGCCCGTTCCCCTGATGAACCCACCAGCCACTCCACTTTGTTGCCAAAAGACAGCAACCAAGTGGCTGGTTATCTCCCTCTCCAGCAAGCGGGGAGAGCGCAGCGAGAGGGGGGCGTAGCCGAAAGTAGGTCGCTGCGCGTGTTTCACGTTAAGTCAATGGCCTCCAATAGCTGCAGGCCGATAAAACGGCCTAAACCGGTTCTTTGTCGCCAACGGCTACTATGCAATAAGTTATTTCCGCTGTGTATGCTATGAAGGAATAACTCCATGCATTGATAGACACTCCGACTAGACGAACCTCAAGCGACCGGTCTACAGGGAATAGGTACCGTTATTTCCACGCCTATCGATGCCAAAATGCATTGAATTATTCGCTTTATGCATACATAATTGAGCCGATATTCGGCATATTCACTGAATGCTGCCTTTGGCGGCTTTCCCGGACACAATTTCATCGTGTAGTAATGTCAGAGTGTTGTTGACAGGTGCATTGCGGGATTCACGCAACCCGCTTGGACAGCGGGGAAATCGAGCTATCAAACTGTGGTAATGTCATATGGAAATTGCACAACCTCAAGAATTGCAAAACACGGCAGCGCCGCTAGTCTCGCAGAACGGTGCTCTGGATTTGAGCCGTTGTGATCTCGAGCAGGTTCATTTCCCCGGAGCCATCATTCCGAGCGGCATGATGCTGATACTAGACGGTAATGATTACCATATCCTCGGCGCCAGCGCGAACGCTGCCACTAGCCTGGGTATTACTGGTGTACAGCTGGCCGGCCGTAATCTCGGCTGCTGCCTTTGCGATGACACCCGTCAGATGCTGGAGACAGCCCTCGCCGAAATCACGGAAGCCGTGGCACCGCGCTATCTGGGATGCATTAACACCTTCAGTGGCCTGGCGCGCTTCGACACTTTTGCCCATCGTTCCGGCGAATTTCTGTTAGTGGAACTGGAAATGCTTCCGCCTGGCCCTATGGCACATTCTCAAACCATGCAACTTGCTCAGGTCAGCGATTGTCTTGCCGCCTTGCAAGGCGAGCAAAGCTGGCAAGACAGCATGGCCACCGCCGTTCGCCAGTTGCGTAAACTCACCGGCTTCGATAGCGTGCTGGGTATCAAAATATTGGAAGATGGTTCTATGCAGGCCATCGCGGAGGCGCGCGGAACTGAACTACCTTCCTTTCTCGACAAACGATTCCCCCGTTCGGACATTCCGCAACCGGGTCGGCGTCAGATGCAGTTGATGCCCGTCCAGTATGCCCCGGACATCGCTTATGTGCCGGTACCGCTCGTGATGTTCGACAAACCGGGAGCTGAGTTGATGATCGATCTCAGCCTCGCGCTGCTGCGCAGCAAATCACCGCTATGTAACCGCTTCTATCTCAACGTCGGTGTGCGCGCCCGTTTCGTCCTGTCACTGGTTGAAGACGGAAAGCTATGGGGTTTCTTTTCATGCTGGAACGCCACGCCTAAGCCAGTGTCTTTTGCCGATCGTCTGGTCTGTCAGTCCTTTGCTCAAATGGCCGGGCGACTACTCGTTGAAAAGAACAAGTCTCAGCAGGATCGTGCGGCGCTGGACGGCAAACGCCGCATCGATCAGGCTACAGCCGGGTTACATGACGCGGGAATATTTACCGAAGCCTCTCAGCGCATTACCGGGGAAGCTCTGGAGATCCTGGATTCGTCCGGCTTCGCCATCTGCCTGAGCGAGCAAATTGTCTGCAAGGGCAACTGCCCGCCGCTGCCGCTGATAAGAGCCCTGGCCTCGTGGCTGGACAGTCGTGACACGCTGATTGCGACCGACCGGCTTCCCTCGCTCTTCGAACCTGCCGCTGGCCACACCGAACTGGCAACGGGGCTGATCGCCGCCCGCTTGCTCGAACCAGGCAACTATCTGCTGGCTTTCCGCAGCGAATGGATACACGAAGTGCAATGGGCAGGTGATCCGCAAAAGCCGGTAGCAGTAGATGTCCACAGCGGGGAGGCACGTCTGACCGCACGTGGATCTTTCGACGTTTGGACAGAGGAGGTAAGAGGACTGGCACGACCATGGGAGCCACATATCATTGAAGCAATGAAGGATTTGCAGTATGCCGTGATGCTGTCTCAGCATGCGCACACCCAGTCGATCATGAATTCCCTGCTGCAGCGCAGCAACGCCGAACTCGAGGATTTTGCCTACATTGTTTCCCATGATCTGAAGGAACCGCTGCGCGGTATCCAGAATTTTGCCGACTTCCTGCGTAATAAATCGGCTGACCGCATGGACTCCCAGCAACTTGCCTGGCTGGACGTCATCACCCGGCTCAGTATCCGGTTGAGAGGTCAAATCGACAGCCTGCTGCGATATTCGCGCGCCGGTCGACAAAATTGTGAACGGGTCGATGTCGATCTGAATATACTGCTGCGTACGGTTTTCGACGGGGTCGCCGCACTGATCAGCGAAAAGGGGGTTAATATCACGATTCCCAGGGAATTTCCCTATGTACGTTGTGACAAGACCGCCACCATCGCCATTTTTGAAAACCTGATCACTAACGCTGCCAAATACAATGACAAACTGGAAAAGCGGGTTGAGATCGGTTACCTCGAAGGGGCGACGCTAACTTTCTATGTCAGGGACAACGGTATCGGCATCGACAGCAAGTATCACGATCAGATATTCAACATCTTTCGCCGCCTGCACGGGCGCGACGAATTCGGTGGCGGCTACGGCACCGGATTGACGATCGCACGCAGGCATGCTGAACGGCAAGGCGGTCGCCTCTGGCTGGAATCCGAACCCGGTGTAGGTTCCACCTTTTACTTTACCCTGACTGCCTGCTCAGAGCCGCTACCGTGATGGAGGCCAAGCCATGAAAATACCACTCATCGGATCGTGTCTGTCCTTGTCTTTTTCAAGAATGTTAGCGGGTGCTTCTAGCCAGCGCCGCTTGCGGATCTTGATTGCTGACGACAGCCCGGAAGACCGGATGTTCATGCGTACACTGCTGTGCGACCCGGATTTATATTTTGACATCCACGAAGCGGCCACAGGTACTGCTGTTATAAACACTTGCCTTAACAGCGGCGAATGTCCCGATTGTGTGCTACTCGACTACCACTTGCCAGACCTCGATGCACCCGCTGTACTTGAGGCTCTCGGCGGTTCAGACCAGATCTGTTGTCCGGTGGTGGTGGTCACCGGCCTCGAGGATCGTGGCATTGACGAGCAGTTGTTGCGGATCGGAGCGCAAGACTTTATCAGCAAAAACGCGGTGAACGCGCAGAGCCTGAGCCGCAGCATTCACAATGCCATCGAGCGCTTTGCGATGGTTAAGGAAATTCGAGAAAATGAGGAACTGATGCGCCTGGCGCTGGAAGTCAGTGGTACTTATGCCTTCGAATGGGATCCACTGAACAATCGGGTGTTTCGTACCGAGTCTTTCGGCTGCATCCTCGGACTTCCCGCAGAGTCTGCGTGTACCAGCCAGCATTATTTGCAGCAGATCCACCCGGATGACCATCAGCAACTGCTGGATGCGATGGCAGCCTTACGACCGGACGCCCATAGCTACCGGATGGAATATCGACTGGTCTGTGCCGATGGCAGCATTGCCGTGGTCACCGAGTCTGGCAAGGGAATATTCGACAACACCGGGCAATTGCAACGAATCGTTGGTGCCACTTCGGACATCACCCTGAAAAAACGTGCGGAATCATTACTGCGACTGAGCGAACAAAGGCTGCGCACCCTTTTCGAAGATTCCGGAGATGCTATTTGCCTGCTGGATGAGAACGAATTTATTGAGTGTAACGAAGCTTGCTTGAAAACCTTCGGCTGCCAGACCAAACAGCAGTTCCTTGGCACTAACCCCGCCGACTTCTCTCCTGCCACACAACCCGGCGGTGAAGATTCGACAATGTTGTCTGCACAGAATATTGCTGTCGCCTTGAAGGAAGGTAGCCACCGCTTCGAGTGGCAACATCGCCGCCTTGATGGAAAAACCTTCATGGCGGACGTGATGCTCTCCCGGATTGATATCGAAGGTCGTGCGGTGATCCAGGCGATCCTGCGAGACATCAGTGACTACAAACACACTCTGGAAGCGCTAGCCCGTGCACAGCAAGCCGCCAGTGCCGCCAGTGTGGCCAAAAGTGCTTTTCTCGCCAATATGAGTCACGAGATTAGAACGCCGATGAATGCGATTCTAGGCATGGCTCACCTGTTGCGCAGCGACGGTCTTACCTTGAATCAGACCGAAAAACTCGACCAACTCGACAGATCAGCGCAGCACTTGCTGAACGTCCTTAATAACGTACTGGAGCTATCCAAGATCGAGGCCAGCAAGTTATCTCTGGAAAATTCAGACTTCTCCACCGCCAGTATGCTGGCGAATATCGAGGCGATCGTCTCGGCCCGTCTCGAAGGACGTAAGGTAGCGCTGATCATGGATACCGTCGATATGCCGGCCTATCTTTGTGGCGATGTCACCCGCTTGTCTCAGGCTCTGCTCAACTACGCAAACAATTCGGCAAAGTACACAGAGTGCGGCAAGATCACCATCCGCGTCCGTCAACTCGAAGAATCAGCCGATGGCTTATTACTGCGCTTTGAAGTCGAGGACACGGGCATAGGCATCCAACCGGAGGTGATGTCCAAACTGTTTGCGGCTTTCGAACAGGCTGATAACTCGATGACACGGAAATATGGTGGCACGGGACTGGGATTGGCGATTACTAAAAAACTGGCTGAAATGATGGGAGGTGAAGTGGGTGCACACAGCATCCCTGGGCTAGGCAGCACCTTCTGGTTTACTGCACGGTTAAAGAGAGGATTGTCTGAAATGACGGAAAAAATGAAAACCAAACCTGCCGAGGATGCGAAGACTGTCCTGATCCGCGAATTTTCCGGCAAACGTATCCTGCTGGTTGATGACGAACCGGTCAATCAAATGATCGGAGAAGAAATTTTAAGCAATGCCGGTTTCACTGTGGACACGGCGAACACGGGACTGGAAGCGGTCAGCATGGCATCGTCCGGGAGCTATGATCTGATCCTCATGGATATGCAGATGCCTGAATTAAATGGCCTGGAGGCTACCCGGTTGATCCGCCAGCTCGCAGGAATGCAGGCCGTTCCCATCCTGGCAATGACCGCCAACGCCTTCCGCGAAAACCGCGACGATTGCCTGGCTGCCGGCATGAACGATTTTCTTTCCAAGCCGGTAATACCCGATGTGCTGTTTCCTGCCCTGTTGCACTGGTTGCGTCAGTGAAGCCGTATATCGCAGCCAAACGCATAAGATCATGTGCTATTAACGGGCATGGCAAATTGCCACCCCTGATGATGAAACCTATCATGCCCGTTTCCCTCTCCCCATCCCTCTCCCGCAAGCGGGCGAGGGAGAAGACGATCGCTGCGCGAGTTTCACGTTAAA
>CAIRBC010000066.1 GCA_903876685.1 uncultured Nitrosomonadales bacterium
GGGAGGTTCATGGGTAGGGATGGGGAGATAACCAGCCACTTGGTTGCTGTCTTTTGGCAAGCTAGTAGAGTGGCTAGCGGGTTCCTCAGGGAAACGGACATGGCGGTTTCATTACAAGGGGTGGCATCATTGCCATGTCCGTTAGGCCAGAGCAGGGCGGCAATCATTACCATGTCAGTGCAACGGACGGTCGAATATGGCTTGATGCTCGATGGGTCAAAATCGTGATAGTCAGGGTCGTTGTTTAACCGCTCGCATATCGGCGTATATCTCCCAGCACCTCTACAATCTGGTCAATGCTGGCCGAGGGGAACACGCCATCGATCCCCTGTGCATTGATGTCCGTGAACGGGGATTCATAAAGCCTGTCTGGCGCCATTACCCCGTTTTCGGTCAGATAATCCACCACCAGGTTGATGAATTCTATCTGGCTGGCGGTGGCCGACACGCCACTGATGAATTGCCCAAAAGCCTGTTTGGCGATGTCGTGCTCAAGCCCTACCAGTGAACGGATAAACACTCCCAGCCCCTCGCTTTCCAGCTTGGCGCGATCTATGGTTTGCTTGGTTCCGCCTGCTTCAATCAGCATACGTTCCAGCTCAGCCAGATCGGATACGGTAAGCGGCTGGTTGCGGCGTAGTCGCTGCAAAGACAAATGGCTTTCATGTTTTTTCAGGAACTGGCGGGCTTTGTCGCGGAAGCGTTGAAAGTTCGTGCCCGTGCCGATTTCAGGCATTGCTACGATGGCGCCATCGCCCAGCTCGTCCTCGAAATCGGTATAAACAAGGGTGCGTTTGCCTTTTTCGATCAGTCTTATCAGCAAGCGCAAGCGTTTGCGGACGGTTTCCAGCATCGCAACCGTGACATCCTCCCACCATTCGTCCCCCATCAGCGACTGGATCAATACCAGCTGAATCTTGACCGCAGGTATCATTTGCTGCGCTTCCAGCGCTTGTGCAATATCCTTGATTTTGTCGCGTAGTCCCGCAAAATCAGCGGTGGCTTGCAGTACCGCAAGCTGGGTGCGCAACAGTAGCATATCAAAACGCTTGGCTTCCTCGCCTTCCTCGGCCAGTTCGGTTGGCAAGCCCGCTACATACAAGCCCAGATCGGATATCTGCTCGACCCCCAGCTTCTGCCAGGCTTCTGCTTTGGCGTATTGCTCCACCAGCTTGCGTTGAGGACGCACCACAAAATTGCCTACATTCATGGCTGACACCTGCTGATGCAGCAAATCAGCCAGGTCAATTCTCAATGTCGCATCGTTGCCGCTATCGCCATACTTGCTTTCGGTTTGCTGCACAGCCTGTCCATTGGCAAACTTCTGGTCCAGCGTTGCTATCAGTTGCAGGCGTGCCTTGAACAGACGCGTTCCCAGCGATTCGCTGCCCTGCCCCTCAATCCCTTCCATGTTCTGGCTGAAGAATTCCAGATTCTGGCAATAGTCGAACAGGTAGAAAAATTCCTTGTGCTTGCCAGGTTCAAACAGATTCGGACACAGCCTGGTGCCGCGACCGATCATCTGCCAGAACTTGGTTTTTGAGCGCACCGCCTTGAAGAACACCAGATTCACCACCTCCGGCACATCGATGCCGGTGTCGAGCATATCCACCGAGATGGCGATATGCGGCATCTTGTCCTTGTCGGAAAAATTGTCGATCAGGCTCTGGGCATATTCGGTCTTGTAGGTGATCACCCTGGCAAACTGGCCTTTGTGATGCGGGTAGGCGATGTGGAAACGCTCAGCAATAAATTCGGCATGATCATTGTTCTTGGCAAAGATGATGGTCTTGCCCAGCCGGTCGCCTCCTGCCACCTTCAAGCCATGCGTCATCACATGTTCCAGCACCTTGTCCACGGTATCGGTGTTGAATAGCCACTGGTTGAGCGCAGGGGCTGCCACTTCATCCGGGATTTCGCCGTCCTCGTTCCATTCCAGCGCATCCCATTGCTCTTGCTCGGCTTCGCTGCGCTCATTGTATTTCATGCCTTCGCGCTGAAATTTGAGCGGCACGGATACCGCTTTGGGTGGCGCCAGAAAACCATCAGCCACGGCATCATTGAGCGCATAAGCATCGGTAGGCACACCACGTTCCAGGTCAAACAATCCATAGGTGTTGTGGTCGATTTCGTCCTTAGGCGTAGCCGTCAAGCCCACCAGCAAGGCATCAAAATACTCGAATATCGCGCCGTATTTCTGGTACACGGAGCGGTGCGCCTCATCGATCACAAGCAGGTCAAAATGCCCTACGCCAAAGCGCTTTTGCCCGTCTTTGGCATCGTCGATCAGCCCCATCATGGTGGGATAGGTAGACAGATATACGCGCCCCTCGGTATTTTTTTCCGTCACCAGATTGACCGGCGAGCTGTCCGGTAAGAATTTGGAGAATTGCTTGGTTGCCTGCCTGACCAGTGCCACGCGGTCTGCCAGGAACAGCACGCGCTTGACCCAGTTGCAGCGCATCAACAGCTCTATCAAAGCGATGACAGTTCTGGTTTTGCCCGCACCGGTTGCCATCACGGTCAGTGCCTTGCGCTGGTGATCTTTTTCAAAGGCTTCGGCAATGTGGCGGATCGTGCGTTTCTGGTAATAACGATCTACGATAGCTTCATTGATCAGCGCGGTCGCCAAAGATTTGCGGGTAGTGCGTCGTTGAATTAACAGTTCCAGCTCTGGCTTCTTATAGAAGCCCTGCACCTTGCATTGTCGCACCTCGTGCAAGTCGTTCAAAATGTGTCTTTTTTGTTTGCAAATACTGTACTAAATAGCCGGTATCCAACTTGGAATTATTTGGAATCAGTGCTGTTATATCCTGACTGAAGCATAGGTCAGTTCCAGCTATTGCAACCTTGCCTACACCAGTGCGCGTTACTAGCAGAACCGTGCCAGCGCTCACTTTATTTGTAGCAGATTTTCGTATGGCTTGATCAGTAATAAAGCTCCTTGCTGAATTTACTACCGGGCTGACGATATCTGCACTTGTTATCCAAGGAATATCGCCTTCAAAATAGGTTGAAACAGCTTTGCTAGGCGTTCCACCATTTAAAAATTGGCATAATTCACCCAGTGTTGCCATCACGCAAATATCCTCTTAACCCATTGTTGCTCCATCCCCGCCCTCAGGTTAATAATCCCACCAGCCCCCAAACCGTTCCAGCTACTGTCAACCTGATTGCGCAATTCCCCCGTGAGCATATATATTCCTTTTCTTGTCGCGTGAATTCTATCCGCAACCATCGGTTGCGCCTATACAAATCAACCTATTCCATGCGGTACCAGATTTTTTGCAATCAATGCTGACACCATACTACGAGTAACGGATGATTGTACAATCACTACTCGGATAATCATCCTATAGAGGTATGCGTTCGAAATTTTTTAACTTACCCAATTCTCCAATTGCAGACCCTCTATACGTTCAAATTCGCGTATGTTGTTGGTCACCAGAGTAGCACCCAGCGCCAGTGCATGGCATGCTATCCATAAATCGTTAGCCCCGATGGGGGTGCCAGCATCCTTGAGCCGGGTGAAATGTGCGGCGTAGTGTTCACATAGCTTGCGGTTTGTTTCGTAGCTTACCGGCACTTGCCTGATCAGTTGATCAAGCCGGGTCAGGACATCTGCCTTGCGGGTGCTGCGCTCCGCCCCCTTGAGCAGCTCGGCATAGGTAAAGAAAGACATGCACAGCACGGCATTTTCATCCAGCGCGTTGACGTGCTCAGCCACCGAAGCGGGTTTGTTCTTGATCATGTAGATGAGCGTGTTGGTGTCGAGCAAGTATTTCAAAATGACTCCCGTTCCTGCATCGCTGGCTGCTCTGCATGACTGGCTTCCAATGCCGACACAAAGTCAGCATCGAAGGCCGCCAGCGCCTCCAGCAGTGCCGCGCCCCGATCGACCGGCACGGGATGGATCAGCAAGTCGCCCAGTTCGGTCCGGGAAATCTCCACACGACGAGCATTCAGCTTGAATTCCTGGGGGATACGCACGGCTTGGCTGTTTCCATTCATGAAGACGCGACTGGCGAGTGTGGTCATACTGAAACTCCTGTGTGTACTTGCATGTATGTATTGTAGTGTTCGATCAAAGTGTGCGCAATAGAGTAAAGCCTGCGCAATGCACCCAGTTTTTGCGCCCTACGCGAAATTCACCCCAGCATCCCCTCAAGCTCTTTCATCCCCTTGGCAATCTCGGCTTCCAGCTTGTCCAGCTTTGCCATGATCACTTTCGGCGACAAGTGCTCTACCACATCATGCACGACTTCCTTGTAGCGGTTGATCGAGAGGTCGTAGCCGTTGGCGGCAATCTCGGCTTTGGATACACAGAAGCTCTGCGCGGTGCGGGGGCGTTGCAGTTCCGTGGCTTGTTGCCAGCGGGCCAGTACGTCAGGCAGGTTGTTTTTTGGGTGTTCGGCTTCGGTCAGTGGCGTGCTTGGTGTAACGCCCAGCTTGTCCTCGGATAACAGCGGCTGCCGCTTGTCGTCCAGGCTCCAGCCGTCGGCCTGCATGTCGTAGAACCAGACGTTGTCTGTGCCGCCTGAATTGGTCTTGGTGAATACCAGTATGCCGGTGGATACGCCGGCGTAAGGCTTGAATGCGCCGGAGGGCAGGGAGATCACCGCCTCAAGCTGATGGTCTTCCACCAGCATGCGGCGCAACTCCTTGTGCGCGTTGCTTGAACCGAACAATACGCCGTCCGGCACGATGACCCTGGCGCGCCCGCCAGTTTTGAGCAGGCGCAGAAAAAGCGCTAGGAACAAAAGCTCGGTCTTCTTGGTCTTGACGATCGCGAGCAGGTCTTTGGCGGTGGTCTCGTAATCCAGCGAACCGGCAAACGGCGGATTGGCCAGGATCAAGGTGTAGTCGCCTTCGTCCTCGGCATGATCCTGAGCCAGCGAGTCGCGGTAGCGAATGTCCGGATTGTCTACGCCATGCAGCGCCATGTTCATGCTGCCGATGCGCAACATGGTGTTGTCGAAATCGTAACCGTGGAACATCTTTTGGTGAAAATGCTCGCGTGCTGTCGCATCGCGCAGGATTTCAGGATAGTGATGCCGCAGATATTCACCGGCTGCCACCAGAAAACCGCAGGTGCCGCTGGCGGGGTCGCAGATGCTGTCTTTGGGCGTGGGTGCGGACAGAGCAACCATCAACTGGATAATGTGGCGCGGGGTGCGGAACTGCCCGTTCTGCCCGGCGCTGGCGATCTTGCCCAGCATGTATTCATACAGATCGCCCTTGGTGTCGCGGTCTTCCATCGGAACATGATCCAGCAAGTCCACCACCTTGGCCAGCAGCGCCGGGGTGGGTATGGTGAAACGCGCATCCTTCATGTGGTGGGCGTAAGTGGAGCCATCGCCACCCATGCTGCGCAGGAACGGGAATACATGCTCACCGACCACGTTATACATCTCGGATGCGGCGAAGTGCTTGAAGCGCGACCAGCGCAGGTCGTGGTAGCTCCTGCCCTTGGCATCATTGCCTTCAGGATAGATGCGCCGCGCTAAGGGTTTGTTGAGGCGGGTGGCCTTGTTTTCTTCGAGGGTGTGCAGGTCGTCCAGCCTGCGCAGAAAAAGCAGATAAGTGATTTGTTCCATCACCTCCATCGGATTCGCAATGCCGCCAGACCAAAAAGCGTTCCAGATACTGTCAACCTGACTGCGTAATTCCCCTGTAAGCATAGTGTTTCCCTTGTTTTTATAGGTGCATTCTATCCGTAACGGTTAATGGATAGGTGTTTCATGTTTCGTCGCGAGGCAAGTCAGCGTGTATCACAGGTGGCTTGAGGCATCCATGCGATCGTGCAGAATACGAACGACGGCAATGCAGTAATGCGAAAATAGATCATGTGCCGCTCAATACCGTGACGGCGATAGCCGGGCCGGATGTGGTCACATGCAGGGGCGATCCTTGGTGATTGTGCCAATTCGGCAAAGGCTGCCGTCAAGATGTCGGTATAACGATCGGCTTGTCCTATGCCCCAAAGCTGTAGCGTGGATTCCAGATTGTTTCAAGGTCTTGCTCAGCGGCCGGCGTAAGGCGATATTCAGCCATGCGCAGCCAGCATTCTTTGTTTGAACGCGCCGGCATCGAATGCGCGTGGTTCACCGCTGGCCTCTCCTTCAATCAGCGCTGCGCGGATGTCATTGATCTCGGCGCTACGTTCTTGTTCACGCCGGATCAGGTCGCGGATATATTCGCTGTCGTTGGTGTAGTTCCCGGCATCAATTTGCGCTTTGATCCAGCCATCTTGCTTGTCGGTCAAAGTAATGGTCTTGCGTATGGTTCCCATGGTACAGCCTCCTATATCGGCATCAATAGTATGAGTATTTCATACTATTGATATATTTTCGCGCATAAATGTACGTGGTGCCAGTTAAATTATATTGATTATGCCCTGCTAGATCATTGGCAATGACATCAGCGTTGATATGGACTTGATAAATGTTTAAATACTTTTTTACAGTATATTTAATATCATAACAATATCATTTAAAGTGTAATAGTAATGGCATTTAATATGCATATGTGTATTAGTGATTTCACTGCAAGCGTCATTGATGACTGACCTTCTGAATTAGCGCATCTACAATAATCATATGAAATCACGCTTTACTCGGACGTGTTTGTGGTAATGGTCAAGATGCCGCAATTCAATTGCGCACACTATGACACGATGATGGCGGTCAGTGGACTGGAGCAGGAATTGCAGCAACTGCCTGGCGTGGAAATGACCAGTTCGCTGGCGGGTTTGAGCAAAATCGCTTCAGCAGGCTTCAATGAAGTCGTCGTGAAGAAGGCTAATACGCAAATGCTGATGCTGGTCTATCTGGCGGTGACCATCCTGGCCTTCATCGCCTTCCGTTCCTGGCGTGCCGTGCTTTGTGCAATATTACCGCTGATGCTCACTTCGGTATTATGCGAAGCATTAATGGTGTATCTGAATATCGGCGTCAAGGTAGCGACTTTGCCGGTGATCGCGCTGGGGGTGGGTATCGGCGTAGACTATGCGCTGTATGTACTGACTGTGACCCAGGCTCAACTGAAAAATGGCAAGAGTCTGTCCGAGGCCTATTACATGGCGCTGTTATTTACCGGCAAAGTAGTGGTGCTGACCGGTGTTACGCTGGGTATCGCGGTCGCCACCTGGATGTTTTCGCCAATCAAATTTCAGGCAGATATGGGTATCTTGCTGGCCTTCATGTTTGTATGGAATATGCTCGGCGCGCTGATATTGATGCCGGCTTTAGGTCACTTCCTGTTACTGCAGAAAAAACAGTACGTTATTTAAACCCGCTACTACTTATGACGAGAAATTAACATGTATAAGCATCTATTGGTTACACTCGATGATACGGGACTGGCCACAGAAATTGTTTCACAGGCAGTCCCCTTTGCGGCTGCGCTGGGCGCACGCATTACTTTTTTCACCGCCAAGGCAGATTTTGGCGCCACCGATCAGGGTGCCTTGCAACGCAGCGTAGCGCCGGAAGTCTATGCCGATAATCAGGAAGGGAGCGCACGCGGCTTCCTGCAGAAGGCGATGTCTGCCGCCAGAGCCAAAGGCGTGGAATGCAGTTCTTTGGTGACTATCAGCAACCGCCCCTATGCCGCGATACTGGCAGCGGCCGAAACGCAGCAATGTGATCTGATTTTTATGGCAACACACGGGCGTAAGGGTCTGGGCGCGTTGATTGTTGGCTCACAGACCCAGAAAGTGCTGGCAAATTCCAGTATTCCGGTGCTGGTGGCGACGGTTGAAAGCAATCAGAAGCATCGCGAGGAGCATATGGCGGTTGCCATTATGCAAGACGAACATCGTTCGCTGGCAGCGGTCGTCAGCGGCCTGGTGCATCTGGTTAAACAGGCCAATCAAAGCAATGTTGCGCTGGATGTACCGCTAATCAAAGCCATGTTGCATTATATTGAGGCGTTTCCAGAGCGGCTGCATCATCCCAAGGAGGATGCTTATCTGTTCGAGAGACTGGGTTCACGCACTAGCGAATATGACGCAGCCATCGAAGAATTGCGTGCGCAACATGTCAGCGGCGGGATGCAACTCAAGGCGATGGAAACCGCACTCGAAGGCTATGCCAGGCAGATCAGCCCGGCAACACTGGCTGAGATGACGACCACGGTTAATAATTTTGCGCAGTCGCTGTGGGAGCATATGAATATGGAAGAAAATATCATTTTGCCTGCCGCCCGGAAGCATCTCAGAAGCGAGGACTGGGAGAAAATATACGAGGCCTTCTCCGCCAATGGCGACCCGCGTTTTGATACAGACCTTGAGGATGGCTTCAAGCGACTTTATTCCAAAATCATCAACCTCGCCAGGCCCTAAGCCGGCAATCAGATAGCTGCAAGCGGGGTCAGCATCGATCAGGTAGTCGATGCTGACCCCGCTTTCCTTTCATGCTGTGATTCGCAGCAAATAAATGGGGTGTTGCCAAGCAAATTATCCCTACCCTTTAGGTATTGAATTCTCGATAACAAGGTATTGGACGGTCTATATTTAAAACTGATGTTTTTGGCGAAAATAATGGCATCCTTCATTTCTCGGTTTACACTTTATGCAATTACAAAATA
>CAIRBC010000067.1 GCA_903876685.1 uncultured Nitrosomonadales bacterium
CTTGCGGGAGAGGGATGGGGAGATAACCAGCCACTTGGTTGCTGTCTTTTGGCAACCTAGTGGAGTGGCTAGTGGGTTATTCAGGGAAACGGGCATGATGGGTTTCATCATCAGGGGTGGCAATTTGCCATGCCCGTTAGGATAAACTAAAACATCATTTTACGAAATTATTTTGATTGAAATGTCGTGAATGGATAGGCATTGCAGGGATTTTCTGCTGTAATGTTTAATTAATGATGGACTTTATCTTGTTTGACAAAACTTTACTGAATCTGGCGCCTTGCGATACCGGCAAGGTGGGGGAAATATGAATGTAACGGATCGCACACTTATCGCACAAAATTTTTTGTTTCATGGCATGGATTTCAACTATATCGAATATATGCTGGAATCCAGTTTGGTACGCAACTTGCGTGAGGGCGAGCGGTTACTGCATCCTGATACACCCAATGGTCATTTGCACTTGATACTGGAGGGACGGTTAAGTGTTTACCTGGCAGAGCAGGAGGAACTGGAATATATTGTGTTATATGCCGGTGAGTGTGCCGGTGAAATTTCGCTGGTTGATGGCCTTCCTCCTTCGGCTATTGTCGTTGCCACAGTGGATAGCCGTATATTGTCAATTCCACATGATACGGTATGGTCGCTGGTTAATCATTCGCATGAGATTGCGCGCAATCTGCTGGAGGTGATCGCAGGGCGCATGCGCAACAATAACGTAGCGCTGATCAATACGCAAAATACAAAGAAAAGTTTCGAGCATCAGGCCTATGTCGATGCGCTGACCGGAATTTATAATCGTCACTGGATGATAAACGCCTTTCCCCGCGCCTTGCAGCGCAGCGCGCTGAACCAGTTGCCCTGTACGATAATGCTCATAGATATTGATAAATTCAAGCTGGTTAATGATAGCTACGGTCATCTGGTCGGGGATCTGGCACTAAAAGTCTCAGCCAGATGCCTGGCGGAAAATCTGCGGCCGCATGACCTGCTGGCACGCTATGGTGGAGAAGAATTCGCAGTTTTGCTGCCGGATGCTACCCTGGAGGAGGCCTGCACGATCGCGCAGCGGCTGTGTGCGATTATCGCGGATACACTCATCAACTATGAAAGCATTTCTTTCCAGGTCACGGTGTCAATCGGACTTACCCAAACTCAGTGCCAAGAAACTCTCGAAAAACTTATAGGCGAAGCGGATGTTGCGCTGTACCGCGCAAAAAAATCGGGACGTAATCGCTTTGAGATATTTGACAAGCTTGCCTGAGCAGGCTGCAATCGGCAGTAAATTCACTCCGACCGCTTACTGAAGGCGGAAAAATATTATTTCGCAAAATAGTAAGTGAGCAAATATTATTTGGGGAAGGGAATCGAGGTACAGTTGGTTAAAAATTCAAATGAATCGCTAATGGAAGCACATCGTTGAAGGCGATGTTGTTTTGATAACACAGAAAGATTATCATGCATGGGGCTGGCTCTTTGGTGGTTTTAATGGTTTGGCGACTAAATATTACCACCAATCTATTATTTTTCTATTAAGTTCATGTAGTTAATGCTTAAGCAATTGCCTTCGAGTCTGCTCCCTTTGATATCTGGCAACTATTCCAGGAAAGTGAGCACTATCACAGAGGCGGAAGGCAGAATTAGATGATCTTCATTTGTTAGCAAAGTGCATGGCGGCTTGGTGTTATTTGTGCTGCTTCGCGGACATTAACAGATTAAAATTATTATTCGATCAACTATGCGTTATCAACGTACCGTGCAAATGTTTCACTTCCATCCGTGAGTCTGGATTACGACACTCTCGACGCCTTACGCCGCAATCACCCTGCCTGGCGCTTGCTGCTGGCCGATCATGCGCCGCTGGTAGCCAGTTTTTTGTACAAAGCATTTGTGCTAACCAATGCACGCGGTATGGCAGAATCAGAACTAATTTCCCAACTGGAGGATGAGTTATTTCGTTTGCGCGAGTCACACCCGGATATCGCCTTCCCCAAGGCAGCAGCGGCTTATCTTGAAGACTGGACTCAGGATGCGCGTGGCTGGTTGCGCAAATATTACCCGACCGGTTCGGACGAGGCGCATTTTGATCTGACACCGGCGACCGAAAAAGCCCTTAGCTGGCTGGAAAGCCTCGGGCAACGCAGTTTTGTCGGCACTGAGTCGCGCCTGATGACGGTTTTTCAGCTACTCAAGCAGATGGTGGAAGGCAGTAATGCTGACCCCGAGGAACGCATCCGCGAGTTGCTCAAGCGCAGGTCGGATATTGATGCAGAAATCGCGCGCATCCGGGGTGGAGAAATCGAGATGCTCGACGAAACTGCGCTGAAAGACCGCTTTCAGCAAGTATCGGTTACCGCTAGAGATCTGCTTTCTGATTTTCGGGAAGTTGAGCAGAACTTTCGCAAATTGGATCGTAGTACCCGCGAGCGTATCGCCTTATGGGAAGGGGCGAAGGGTAGCCTGCTCGAAGCCATCTTCGGTGAACGCGATGCGATTGCCGATTCCGATCAGGGCAAAAGTTTTCGTGCCTTCTGGGATTTTCTAATGTCACCAGAGCGACAGGAAGAATTGTCGGAGTTGCTCAAGCGGGTGTTTGAGCTTCAGGCAGTACGTCAGCTTTCACCCGATGCGCGTCTGAAGCGCGTGCATTATGACTGGCTGGAGGCAGGCGAGCATACCCAGCGCACGGTTTCGCTACTGTCACAACAACTGCGGCGTTTTCTCGACGACCAGGTGTGGCTGGAAAATCGTCGCATCATGGAAATTATTCATCAAATCGAGGCGCATGCCTTAGTGTTGCGCGAAACTATTCCTAAAGAAACGGCATTCATGGAAATAACCGATGTCAAGGCGAGCATTGAACTGCCGATGGAACGTCCGTTATATACCGTATCCGTCAAACCGGTGCTTGCCGGGCAAATACTGGTTGGCGATGATGGGGAAGTGGTTACCGATGCGTTGTATACGCAGATGGTGGTGGACAAGGCGCAGTTAGCGGCTTGTGTGCGCCATGCCTTGCAGACGCGGCAGCAGATCACCCTGGCAGACTTGTTGCTGGAATTTCCGCTGGAGCATGGGTTGGCAGAACTGGTCACCTATCTGGCGCTGGCCAGTGAAGATGATAAAGCCATTTTCGACGAACAGCATATTGATGTTGTATGCTGGCGCGATGACGGCATCGAACGCAGCGCCCGCTTGCCGCGCGTGATATATAACCGATGAATACCCCTTCAGCTTGTGGCAAAATAGATGCGTAAAAATAGGCAGGTAATAGTCAATGCAAGCTAATGAACCCGACGGTCAGGCATTTTCACGCGTATTGATCGCGCTATTGAAGGGCGTGGTCTATCAAGACACCGATACCGAAATCTGGCAATCGCTGCTCGGACTGCAAGCCAGGGTGCGCGATTATCTGGGCCTGCTGGGTTTGGAGTTGCTGGTGGACGAGGCTGAAGGTTATGCCTGGTTGCGCAGTCGTGCCACCACTGAGGAAAGTGAGGAGTTGCCGCGACTGGTGGCAAAGCGACCGTTGTCTTTCCCGGTGAGTCTGCTGCTGGCCTTGCTGCGCCGGAAGTTGGCGGAATTCGACACCAGCGGTGAAGACACGCGGCTGATTCTGACCCGCGATGAAGTGGTCGATATGCTCAGGCTGTTCTTGCCCGGCGGCACCAATGAGGCGCGTATCGCGGATCAAATCGACGCACATCTGAATAAAATAGTGGAACTGGGTTTTGTGCGCCGCCTGCGCGGACAGAACAATCTGATCGAGGTGCGCCGCATCCTCAAGGCGTTTGTCGATGCCCAGTGGCTGGCGGAATTCGATCAGCGACTGGCCAGTTATTGCACCCATATAGCGGGCGGTGAGGCGGAATGAACCAGAGCGGAATGCTTGATTTTTCGAGTTCGAGTGAGCGCAGCGGTTTCCGCCTGCATCGATTGGAGGTGCTCAACTGGGGAACTTTCAATGGCAAGGTACGCAGCTTGTTTGCCGGCGGTGAAAATTCACTGCTGACCGGCGATATCGGCTCCGGCAAATCGACGCTGGTAGATGCGGTCACCAGCTTGCTGGTACCCGCCAACCGTATCGCCTACAACAAGGCCGCCGGTGCCGAATCCAGAGAACGCACGCTGCGTTCTTATGTACTGGGGCATTATAAATCCGAGCGCAGCGAAACTGGTGCGGCTGCCAAACCGGTCGCATTACGCGATTTCAACAGCTATTCGGTATTGCTCGCCGAATTCAAGAACGAGGGCTACGGGCTCAGTACCACCCTGGCACAGGTATTTTTCTGGTCGAAAAACACTCAGGGTCAGCCTGAACGTTTTTATCTGGTGGCGGATCGCAATTTAACTATAGCCAGCGATTTCGCGGGGTTCGGCAGCGACATCAGCAACCTTAAAAAACGCTTGCGCGCCTTGTCAAACGTAGAATTGTTCGAAGCTTTTCCATCTTATGCCGCGTCCTTTCGTCGCCGCTTTGGCATAGAAAACGACCAGGCACTGGAATTATTTCACCAGACCGTATCGATGAAATCGGTGGGCAGTCTGACTGATTTTGTGCGTTTACACATGCTGGAGGCTTTTGATGTCGAGTCGCGTATCGCCGCCCTGATTAATCATTTTGATGATTTGAATCGCGCCCATGAGGCGGTGCAGAAGACCAAGGATCAGGTTGCGCGACTGGTGCCATTGGTTGAGGACTGCCAGCGCTTCGAGGTACTGGCCGCACAAATTCGCGACTTGCGCACCTGCCGCGAGGCGCTGAATGCCTATTTTGCCACGCTCAAGGCGCGACTTCTGGAAAAGCGCACGCTTATTCTGCAGGACGAACAGCAACGCCTGACTAAACGATTGATGCAACTGGAACTGGCCAGAGGGGCACAACTGGGGGAGCGCGATGAACTTAAACGCGCCATCGCAGAAAATGGCGGCGATCGCATCGAACGTATCATTTCCGAAATAGCGGTAAAGTTGCAGGAGAAGAACAAGAAGCTGGCGCGCGCCCAGCGTTTTGCCGAACTGTCCAGACAACTAGGCTTGTCTGCCGCGCAGGATCTGGACGGGTTTGTCGATAGCCATCGCCAGATTGCCGACTTGCAGGAAAGCTGGCTGGGACGTGATGCAGAGTTGCAGAACCAGCTAACCGAGGCTGGTGTAGATCTGCGCACGTTGAAACTGGAACATCAGGCGGTTAGTACAGAACTTGATTCATTGCGGAAACGTCGCAGCAATATACCGGAAGCGCAAATTGCTATCCGGCGCATGCTTTGTGCTGCGCTCAAGTTGCCTGAGTCTGCCATGCCCTTTGCGGGTGAATTGATTCAGATCCGTGAGGAAGAGCGCGTCTGGGAAGGGGCTGCCGAACGATTGCTGCATAATTTCGGTGTCTCGCTACTAGCACCGGAACAGCATTATGCAGAGGTGGCCGCCTGGGTAGAACAAACCCATTTGCAGGGACGACTGGTCTATTACCGGGTGCGGGAGGGAAAACCCGAGGATCGCGCCTCGAACCATCCCGTTTCACTGGCGAAAAAACTGGCGATAAAACCAGACTCGCCGTTTTATCACTGGCTGGATAGCGAACTGTCTCGCCGCTACGACTATGCCTGCTGCGAGACGATGGAACAGTTTCGCCGCGAGCGGCAGGCGATTACCCGCGCAGGTCAAATCAAGTCTGGTGCCGATCGACACGAAAAAGACGATCGCCACCGTCTCGATGATCGCAGTCGCTATGTCTTGGGCTGGAGCAATGAAGGCAAGATCGCTGCGTTTGAGAAACAGGCGAAACAATTGGAAGGGCGTATGCAAACCCTCGCCGGGCTTGTCGCGGTAGCGCAGCAGGAACGTAAGTCGCTGGCGGAGCGCTTGCAATGGCTGGCGCAGATTGGCGAATACACCGACTATAGCGAACTGGACTGGCAGCCAGTGGCAACTGCGATTGCACAACTGGAAGCGGAAAAAAAGTCGCTCGAATCCGCTTCCGATTTATTGCAAACCCTGGGTTTGCAACTGAAAGCGCTGGAGCTTAAATTAAGGCAGAGCGAAACGGATTTGCATGAGCGCAATAATGAGTTGGCTAAAAACGAAATCAAACGTGAACAGGCCGCCGCACTGCTCCAGGAATGCCAGGTCGCGATGGCTGCCTATGTGATCGATAAAAAACGCCACAGCCAGTTGGATGGCTTGCGTGTGGAGGCACTGGGCGAGCATACCCTGAGCGTAGAATCCTGTTTCAGCAGTGAACATACCATGCGCGAATGGTTGCAGAAGAAAAAAATTGATACCCATGAAGAACGGCGCAGCAATTTGCAGGGAAAAATCGTCAAGGCGATGCAGGAATATCGCAATAAATATGAGCTTGAAACGGAAGCGGTAGATGCCAGTGTCGAGGCGGCGCATGAATATCGGGAGATGCTGGAAAAGTTGCAGGCGGATGACCTGCCGCGCTTCGAGGCACGTTTCAAGGAGTTGCTCAACGAGAATACCATCCGCGAAGTCGCCAATTTTCAGTCGCAACTGGCGCGGGAACGCGAGACCATCCGCAGCCGTATCGAACGCATTAATGTCTCGCTAGCCCAGATCGATTACAACCCGGGTCGTTATATTTTGCTGGAAGCGCAGACCAGTTCGGATATGGAAATACGCGATTTTCAGCAGGGCTTGAAGATTTGCACCGAGGGCGCGCTGACCGGTTCGGAGGATAAACAATATTCCGAAGCCAAGTTCCTGCAAGTCAAAGCCATCATCGAACGCTTTCGCGGTCGCACCGGCAATGCCGAAGCCGATCGGCGCTGGACGCGCAAAGTCACCGACGTGCGGCAATGGTTCAGCTTCTCGGCCTCCGAACGCTGGCGTGCAGACAATGTGGAACATGAGCACTATAGCGACTCAGGCGGTAAATCCGGCGGACAGAAAGAAAAACTGGCGTATACCGTGCTGGCGGCCAGTCTGGCTTATCAATTCGGTCTGGAATGGGGGGCGCAGCGCTCACGAAGTTTTCGTTTCGTGGTGATAGACGAGGCTTTTGGACGCGGTTCGGACGAGTCGGCACGTTTTGGTCTGGAACTATTCAAACGGCTAAATCTGCAATTATTGATTGTCACCCCATTGCAGAAAATTCATATTATCGAACCCTTCGTATCCTGCGTGGGTTTTGTGCATTGCATCAATGGCGCGGATTCGCAATTGCGTAATCTCACCATCGAAGAATATCGCGCCGAACGGGATGCGCGGCGGGTATGAGTGATGCCGTAAAGAATTGGACCACCCCGGCAGAAATCGCCAACCGGGTGCGCCGCGACTGGGATAATGGCCGAATACTGGCGGCGATGGCGGGTGCAGAACCGATATTTCCATTACGTATCGTCCTGAAAATACCCGACACCCAGGCACTTGCCACGCAATTTGAACAGGCACGGCAATGGATAGCCGTGCTGGTCGCTGCGGAACAGGACTATCAACTGGAATGGCGGGAGTTCAATCACCGGCAATTGGGACGTAACCGCATACCCGTCGCGGCGTTGCTGGAGAATCAGGAGGAGGGGTTAAGGTTGATTGGTCGACAGCGCGAGGCAAAACGCTTCCTTGCCTTGGTAACACTGATTCGCGAGCGTTTTCCGGCGCTGAATGCCTGGCTCTGCAAACGACCCTTGAAAGTGCTGGAGCATGCGGAGAGCTGGCCGCAATTGCTTGGTATACTCGACTGGGTTTATAGTCACCCGCATTCGAATATTTATCTGCGTCAGATTAATGTGGCGGGTGTGGACACCAAGTTTATCGAGCGCAACCGTGGGCTGCTAGCTGAATTACTGGATAGTGTCCTTCCCGCTGAATATATCGCTCACGAATCTACCGGAGCCCTGGGCTTTGAGCGGCGCTATGGTTTCAAGCACAAACCGGTGCAACTACGCTTCAGGTTGCTGGATAAACAATTGCGTATTCAGGGACTGTCTGATCTGGTGATAAGTAGTGAAGAATTCGCGCAGCTTTCCCTGGCGGCAAAAAGGGTATTCATTACCGAAAATGAGATCAATTTTCTCTCCTTCCCTGAGATGCCGGATAGCCTGATTTTATTCGGCGCAGGCTATGGTTTCGAGGCTCTGGCGCACGCCCAATGGTTGCAAGCCCTGGAAATCTACTATTGGGGCGATATTGATACCCACGGCTTTGCCATTCTCGATCAACTGCGCAGCAAATTTCCGTCTGCACGGTCGTTGCTAATGGATCGCGCCACCTTGCTGGAACATCGCATTTTCTGGGGCAAAGAAGATAGCGCGACCGACCGTGAACTGACACGCTTGCAACCGGCAGAGTCAGAACTTTATGACGAGTTGCGTTACAACCGCATTTCGCCCGCTTTGCGCCTGGAACAGGAACGGATTGCATATGCCTGGATTGAAGCGGCGCTGGTTAACCGATGCTAAGGTTAACTTTATTCATTGACGCTGTACTTGGGCGTTCGCAACCGAATAATACCTGTTCAACGTGAGTACAATTGAATTTCCAATTTCTTCAGCCAGATTCACCGGGACTGCATTGCCGATTTGTTTGTACTGAGACGAAATCGAACCAGAGAATGCCCAGTCATCCGGAAATGTTTGAATTCTGGCATATTCTCGAACGGTAAGCGGGCGAGTCTCTTCAGGATGGCAGCGTTCAGTTTGCTTCTGGGCGGGATTACAGGTCAAGGTCAAACAGGGTTCACTCCAACTCATGCGTCTTGCCATCCCGGTTTTTCCACCCCCGAGATAAAATGATTTCATCATATATTCCTTTTGGATTTCTTCTGGCAGATTGCGCCAATATCCTCCTGGAGGAACCAGTTTCATTATCTCGCGCTTTCTTTTCGGATACACCTGTCCTGGCGAATCCGGTACGTCACAGTCAAACAAACGTCCTTTTAGTAACGCATCCGAAAGTGTATAAAGTTCTTTGTGCGGACGAGGAAAGTCAAACTTCAGACCCTCATTTTTTCGTAAAGCCACGATCAACAGCCGCTCACGTTTTTGCGGAACACGATGAAAAATGGCTTTTATAATTCTGGGCGGAACGACCTCATAGCCTAGTTTTTCGAGTACGGAAATCATCCCTTGAATAGTCTTACCCTCATCATGGGTCAACAGTCCTCTAACATTTTCTCCAATCGCCATCAGCGGCTGTGTCTCCTTGACAGCTCTGGCAAATTCATAGAAAAGAGTACCCCGCGCATCTTCAAAACCCAGTTTTTTGCCCGCATAACTGAAAGCCTGGCAGGGGAACCCCCCCGTGACCACATCAATCTTGTCAGCGTAAGGCGTGAAGTCGATTTGAGCAACATCACCTTCTACTACGTTCCACTGTGGTCGATTATTGCGTAGCGTTGCACAAGCAGACGGGTCAATTTCACTGAGTAATTGACAAGATAAACCAGCCTTCTCAAGCCCTAAAGCCAGTCCTCCGGTACCTGCAAAAAGCTCAATCGAAGAAAATTTCTGTATAGGCCTGTCAGAGATTTCATGTGGCGTTTCATCAAACATAAAACCGATGCTATTGAACTGGCGTAAAGAGGTAAATGGATAGACGCGATAGCTATTCATAGGATGCCTGACGGAGGGGAGCTTCCAAGACTTGTCCCAGCGGCGCAATGTTTCTTTTGAGACGGAAAGCATATCCGCAACTTCAGACAGTGAATAAAACTCTTTCAAGTAACCACCTTATACAAGATTAAACATGGTTATTATATATTTGGGACGGGTATTGTCAATATGGCTTATTAAGCCTATGCTAAAAAAACTTGAAAGGATTCCTAATGCCCTATCTCAGTTACATCAGCGACACCGATTTAGAATTAGCGGTCAGAGCCATGATGGATTCCGCTGCAACGGGTTTGCAGAATGCTCAACAGGATTTTGCGCGTAATGTGATAGACCCGTTTTCTATTCCTTTTGAAATGGCGGGCTTTGGCATTCCAACCGTCAGTGCCTGGGAGCATGCTGAGAAAACCAGACAGGCACAAAAGACACTTGGGCAGGCACTAGGGGATTTTCATCAGACAGTGCTTGGAGCCGTAAATGGCTGGACAAACCTCAAGGTTGGAAATAATGTTGATTTGAGTTGTACAGCAGGCAAGATCATCGCTGAGGTGAAGAACAAACACAATACCGTCACTGGTGCAAAACTGGTTGGGGTCTATGATGACTTAGCCGCCTTGGTTATGCCCAACGCCTCTGTATATCATGGCTACACTGCGTTTTACGTTGAAATTATTCCCAAAAGAAGGGCTGGTTACAATGTGGAATTTACTCCGCCCGACCGGGCAACCGGTACCAGACGACCCCCTAACGGACATGGCAATGATGCCACCCCTTGTAATGAAACCGCCATGTCCGTTTCCCTGATGAACCCACTAGCCACTCCACTAGGTTGCCAAAAGACAGCAACCAAGTGGCTGGTTATCTCCCCATCCCTACCCATGAACC
>CAIRBC010000068.1 GCA_903876685.1 uncultured Nitrosomonadales bacterium
CCCTAGCCATTAACCTTCGCCCTCTCCCCAGCCCTCCCCCTTCGGGGGAGGGAGCGGTTTGGCTTGGTGCGCTTACTCCAAAATGGTGCGCAAGCGCACCCTACGGTATGGTTCATAGGGCACAATTCGGTCGAAAATTTCGACTGGGGTCTCTCCCGCAAGCGGGCGAGGGAGCGAACGAATCGCTGGGCGAGTTTTACGTTAAATCAGTAGACTTTTCACCATAGCCAGACACAACAGCGCATAACCGGCTGCCAGCAAATCATCAAACATCACCCCAAGGCCGCCGTGCCAGTTACTATCGAAATAGCGGATCGGCTGCGGCTTTACAATATCAAAAAAACGGAACAGTGCGAAAGACAGTAGCCCCCAATCCAGGCCGGGAGGGGTAAAAAACAGCACTAGCATGAAGGCCACGATCTCGTCCCAGACGATGCCGCTGTAATCGGACACGCCCAAGACTTTACCGGTGTAGTCGCACACCCACACGCCGACCGCAAAAGCGACCAGCAGCATCAGCAGATACATTTCATCCGAAATGCGCGGATCCAGATACCAATAAAGCGGGAAGGCTGCCAGGGTTCCAAAGGTACCGGGGGCTTTTTTTGCCAAACCGCTGCCGAAACCAAAGGACAGCAAATGGGCTGGATGGCTTAACACAAACTGCAGACTGGGCTTTACCCGCAATTCATCGGAAGTGGTCATAGCCTGAAGATTCCATAGTCAGCGGGTTAGCGAAAGCATCCTGCACGACACAGCCACTACCCGCCGTTATTTTGCCGATAGAGGTCAAGGGCAGCGCAAGCCTCGCGGCTATGGACAGGATTTGTCCATGCATTGCGACGGGTGCCGTAAAACAAAGTTCGTAATCATCGCCCCCGCAGAGGATATAGCGTGCTGCCGAGGGATTCGACAAAAATCCACGCAGCGTCACGGAAATCGGCAGCGCCGCAAAATCGAGCTGTGCAGCCACGTTTGAGGCTTCCAAAATATGCCCCAGATCGCCTAGCAAGCCATCAGAAATATCGATGGCGCTGCTGGCGATACCGCGCAACGCCAGTCCCAGTTCCACGCGTGGTTGCGGTTGATGCAACGCCGGCAGCGTAGCGGCAAGCGCTGCCTCTGCAAGCACAATGCGACCTTGCAGATGTGCCAGTGCGAGTGCTGCATCGCCCAGACAGCCGGAAACCCAGATTTCATCACCCATTTTTGCGCCACTGCGCCGCAATGCCAGGTGAGCGGGCACTTCACCAAAGATGGTCACGCACAGATTGAGTGGCCCTTTCGTGGTATCGCCACCAATCAATTCCGTGCCATGACGTTCTGCCAGCGCAAAAAAACCCGCCGAAAATTGCGCTAGCCATGCTTCATCGGCTTCAGGCAAGGCGATTGCCAGGGTTGCCCAGCGGGGAGTTGCGCCCATCGCAGCCATATCCGAAAGGTTGACCGCCAGAGTTTTATGCCCCAGCGAAAACGCATCCGTGTTAGCCAGAAAATGTGTGCCGCAAACCAGCATATCGCTGGATACCGCCAGCACATTCCCGGGACTTGTTTGCACCAGCGCCGCATCGTCTCCCACACCAAGCAAGCTGTTAGGCGCTGGGCGGGTGAAATAGCGGCGAATCAGATCAAATTCGGACATGCTTCAGCGCGCCGCAAACTCCGGTGCTCGCACCTTGGGTGCCAGTTTATCCAGCACCCCGTTGACATACTTGTGTCCATCGGTGCCGCCGAAAGTCTTGGCGAGTTCAACCGCTTCGTTGATCACCACCTTGTAAGGCACTTCCAGGTTTAACGACAACTCATACGCGCCTAGCAGCAACACGGAAAATTCGACTGGACTGAGTTCGGCAAGCGGTCTGTCCAGATAAGGTGCCAATAGCACCTCAAGCTCTACATGCTGATTCAAGGCACCGCACAGCAGTTTGGAAAAAAGCCCCTTGTCATAGCGCCCGAGTTTCTTCTCGTCGAGAATTTGCTTCTCAATCTGTGCCACCTCGCCTGCCGCGACACGCCATTGATAGATACCCTGCAAGGCCAGTTCGCGAGCGCGGTGACGCGGACTGGGTTTGGCTTTGGCTTGATGGGCTAGTTCGCTCAAGTCAGTTCTCTCAGCAGATTGGCCATTTCGATAGCCACCAGTGCGGCTTCACGACCCTTGACATGCATCCGCGCGATGGACTGCTCGTCGGTATCGGTGGTCAAAATCGCATTGGCCACCGGCACGCCGCAAGATAATTGCACTTCATTAACACAGCGCGCTGACTCATTGGAGACCACCTCAAAATGATAAGTATCACCGCGTATCACCGCCCCCAGCGCAATCAGCGCGTCAAACTTTTCGCTTTCCGCCATATGCAACAGTACCAGCGCAATTTCCAATGCACCAGGCACGGTGGCCAGAGTAATGTCTGCCTCCTGCACACCCTGCTGGATCAGTTGTTCGCGACAGGCGCCAAGCAAACCTTCGCAGACTTCATTATTAAAACGGCTCTGCACGATGCCGATGCGCAAACCGCTACCGTCCAGATTTATCTTGAGTTCTTTCATATTTTTTCCTTAACGTGAAGATCGCGCATAGACTCGTTGACATCCTCACCCGCATGCTGAAAATAGACCGGGTGAATTTTGTCTTCAGGGTTAACATATTTACAACGCGCGTTAGCTTGACAGTAACCCACTACTTCCAGTCCAAAGCCCGTCATGCTGGGCAGCTTGCGTGGCGTTCCCAACAGGCGCATCTTGCCCACTCCCAGATCGCGCAATATTTGTGCGCCTATCCCATAACTGCGCGGATCCCAGCGAAATACCGGATGCACCTCCAGCGTCGCGGCTGCGCGCGACAGCAATTGGCCTGAAGTTTCCCCATGATGCATCAGCACCAGCACGCCGCAGCAGGACTGGCTGATAATTTTCAGTGCGTCATGTACGCTGGTGGAACGTGAATAATCGGCCTGTTCCAGAAAATCCATTACCGACAGCGGTTCGTGTACCCGCACCAGGGTTTCGACACCCGCTCTTATGGTTCCCTTGACCAGTGCCAGTTGGGCGCGTTGGGTGGTCTTGTCTACATAACTAAATAATTCAAACTGTCCGTAAGCCGTCTGTATGCTGCGTTTCGCCACGCGTTCGACCAGTTTTTCATGATGGCTGCGATACTCGATCAGGCTTGCAATAGTACCGATCTTGAGCCCGTGCTGCCTGGCGAAAGGAATCAGATCCGGCAGGCGCGCCATTTCTCCATCTTCCTTGAGAATTTCGCAAATCACCGCTGCCGGCATCAAGCCAGCCAATTGCGCCAGGTCACAACCGGCTTCGGTATGCCCTGCTCGCACCAGCACGCCACCATTCTGTGCCATCAACGGAAAAATATGACCCGGTTGCACGATATCGCTGGCACGCGCATTCAGGTTAGCCGCCGCCTGGATAGTGCGCGAGCGGTCTGCAGCCGAAATGCCGGTGGTTACACCCGTTGCCGCCTCGATAGACAAGGTGAAATTAGTACCGAGCGGTGAACCATTCTCCCGCACCATCAGTGGCAGATTGATTTGCTTGCAATGCGCCTCAGTCAGCGTCAGACAGATCAATCCCCGACCATACTTGGCCATGAAATTGATTTTTTCAGGGGTGACAAATTCGGCGGCAAAAAGCAGATCGCCCTCATTCTCGCGATCTTCTTCGTCCACCAGCACCACCATGCGACCTTCGCGTATCTCCGCTATTATTTCTTGAATTGAAGCTATCTCTGTCATGAAAATCCTTAAATTGGGGCAGCTGTCACAAAGGCATGAGCCAAACTTGCAATTCTATCATCCTGACAGACCGATTGCTGCTATTACTATGCCCCTGAAATGGCCTCATAACTATGGAAACGATTTTTTCCGGATTGTTTGGCCTGATACATGGCCTGATCTGCATGACGTAACAAGGTATCCTGATCTGCATCGTCCAGCGGGTAGATACTCACGCCGATGCTGGCACCCAGCGAGATTAATTGTCCCTTCAGGGAAATTGGCTGAGCTATCGCAACCAGCAGACGATCCAGCGTTGCCCGGTATTCTTCATTCTGCTCCAAGCCGAGCAGCAATATCACGAATTCGTCCCCCCCCAGGCGCGCCACCGTATCACCACCGCGTATCGAGGCACCGATACGCCTGGCTATCTCGATCAACACCTGATCACCTGCCTCGTGCCCAAAGGTATCATTGACCTGTTTGAATCCGTCCAGATCCAGATAGCAAACCGCCATCCGGTGCTTGTCACGACAGGTTTGCGCGATAGCCTGCTTCATCCGGTCAGCCAGCAATAACCGGTTAGGTATCCCCGTCAATGCGTCGTAATGGGCGACACGCTGAAGTTCAGCCTCATGTTCCTTGATATAACTGATATCAGAAAACACCGCGACATAACGCAACACTCTGCCCTCATTGTCACAAATTGCGGCAATCGACAGCATTTCAGCATAGATTTCACCACATTTGCGACGATTCCATAGCTCACCGCGCCAGGCTCGATTAAGCTCCAGGGATTTCCACATCCCGGCATAGAATGACTTGTCATGGCGCCCTGATTTGAGCATAGTAGGCTGTTTGCCCAAAGCCTCTTCACGACTGTAGCCGGTGATCAGGGTAAAAGCGGCATTAACATCCGAAATGATATTCTGCGCATCGGTGATCAGAATGCCTTCCTGGGTATTTTCAAACACGCTGGCATTGATGCGCAATGCCTCCTCGGCGCGCTTTCGTTCGGTAATATCTTCCTTGGACGAGATGAACTGGGTGATCTCCCCCTTGTCATTACGCACCGGAGAAATACCGACATGCTCCCAGTAAATAGTGCCGTCCTTCTTTTTATTGCACATCTCGCCATGCCATTCCCGGCCGGATTTTATAGTTGCCCAAAGCTCGTTAAAAAATGCCTTGGGATGTACATCTGCCTTGAGCATACTGATATTTTTGCCTAGCGCTTCTGCTGCCGTATAGCCGGTGACCTCCTGAAATTTGGGATTGACATACTGGATAGTCCCATAGACATCGGTGATGACATTCATCACCGGACTCTGCTCGATGGCACTGGATAGTACGCGCAGGCTCTGTGTCGAATCATCCAGTTTTTTCAGCGCAATTTCAGCCGCCGCCTTGGCGTCTATCAATCCCAACTCGGCCAATTTCCGATCGGTCATGTCGCGCACGGTTTCAATCACGGCAATCAACCGACCTGCCTCATCGTAAATCGGCCCCGCGTCTATAGTCAAATAAAGGCGTGTTCCCAATCTAGGCATGACACACCAATTTTCTGCTCTGAGACCGAAGCCGTTTTCAGCGAGCTTGGCGTGATAGCTATAGAGCGCAGAAAGTTCCTCCAAACGATTCTGCGCAATTATGTCTGCCAGACACATGCGGGGTTCATCGTAAAAAGCCTGCCAATGGTTGCGAGTGCCGAGCACTTCCGCTGCAGAAATACCGGTCAGACGTTCACAGGCACGATTCCAGATCAATACCCGACCGTCATGATCGATCACAAAAGACGGCACCACCAGATCCTGCATCAAGTTTACCGCAAAGGTACGCTCGGGCAATAGCTGCATTGCTTGAATTTTATCCATCGACGGTTCCAAGCACTATTTACTCAAAGGTTTGGCTAACAGACCGCCCAGCAATTGCCCCACCTTGACCAGCTTTCCATAATCCGAAGTGGGATCATTCAACTGCTGTTGGTACTTGTCGTATTTCCCTAACAGATCAGTTTCGGCTGGTGGACTAACGGTTGCATTTACCACCGGCGCGACCGGCACAACCGGCATTACCGGTTCAACCGTTTCAACCAACACTTTTTTAGGCGGCTCGATCCTGATCGCAAATTCAGGTCCGCCAAGTATCTGCTCGAACTTATTCTCTCGCTCAAGCCAGTTCTGCGCGATCTGATCGCCATTTTTAGCCGCTTTCTGATACCAGTAATGCGCCTTTTCCGCACAGGCAGCCACCAGATAGCCCGCATCATAACTAACGGCCAGATTCCGTTGCTCCAGCGCATTTCCGGCTTTAGCCAACTTGATCGATCTGGCCAGCTCTGGATGCGGCCTGGTCAAAGCATGTTGGTGATTATAGTCATTCGGGGCGAAGTATTGTTCCTGACAGTCCGCTGCGGCAGGGCCGATATACATTAGACCTGCCAGTAACATACTGCTCACTGCCCTGCTATTTTTGATTGACCTCATTTTGATTCACCCTGCGTAAAACAGTGAATACTCTACCATAAATTGAACAGCAATTCTGCGCATATAAGCAAAGAATAATTAAGTTAAATTGCCGCTGGCGGGTTTACCTCACCAGACGAAGATTGACTCAAATCCATGACCGGCAAATCCTCACGAGCAATCCCCAACGCCTCCAGCACTTTCAATGCTGCATAGGCATCATTTGCTGCATAGCGTATTTGTGCTGCGTTGAGTTGTGGTCGCGACCAATTGGAAGTGGTCACATGTTTGGGCTTGACAAAG
This sequence comes from uncultured Nitrosomonadales bacterium, assembly GCA_903876685.1. Classification (GTDB taxonomy): domain Bacteria; phylum Pseudomonadota; class Gammaproteobacteria; order Burkholderiales; family Gallionellaceae; genus Gallionella. The sequence goes on from CAIRBC010000068.1 coordinate 6,500, forward strand.
CGCCGCTGCAAAACCTCCGCCACTGCCCCCCGCACTCCCAGTTCCTTGATGTAGCCCGCCCTACTAAACACCGTATTGAGATCCACCACCGCAGCGAAAGACACCCCCAGTTTCGCATATATATGCCTGCCGTCTGATTTGAGGCCAAAACCCACCTTGAGAAGTTGCTCCGACTGAAGCAAATCGACTAGACAATCCAACCCTTCCTCCCGGTGCACTTGAAACAGATAAGCCTTGTCAAGCAGAGCAAACTGCACGACATGCGGACCTTCACTGACATCGCCTGCCACAAAGGTGGGTCTGGATTCGGTATCGAAGCCTGCAATCCCGGCAGCCTTGATCTCGACTGCAGCGGCCTGAAACGCAGCGCGACTATCCGGCACCACTATCTGTTCAAGCGTAAGACCGACAAACGGCTCCAGCAAAGCAATCTCGGCTTTGCTGCGGGTAATCATTTTCATGTGGGTGTACAGAATTGAGGATCGTATTGCGCTTGAGCATAGCACAACTCAGAACTATACCTCGAGCTGTCATCAATTGAGGTTTTAGCGAAATCATCAATAAACCAATTTTCGTAAGAGCCAGCTTGCTGGCGAGAGTAAATCGCCAGCAAGCTAGCTCCTACAATAAACACAAATTGTGTCCGCGCACGGTCTATCAACGACCAACCTGATTCCGCTCAGGTCAATGGCTGATTTGCCATGCGCGCCCGCAACTGCCCGCAAGCCCCTTCAACCTCCTGCCCTGCTGAATCGCGTATCCTGACAAAAATACCCTGCCGGTGCAAGGTGTGCGCCATATATGCGATATGATCGGCTGAGGGACGACGATAAGCCAGGCCATCGACAGAATTAAAAGGGATGAAATTCATCACGGCGTATTTCCCGGAGAGCAATTGAACGATCCTGGCCAATTCGGCATCACTATCATTCACCCCCTCGATCAAAGTCCATTGATATTGAACCGGATATGAGGTCGCACGTGCATACTGCTCTGCCTGTTCCACCAGTGTTTCGACAGAAATAACAGGAGCCGCCGGCAACAGTCTGGCGCGTATGCTCACATCGGTAGTATGCAAGGATAGGGCGAGTGCAGGCTTGACCTTTTCCAAGGGTAGACGCTCGAATACCCGCAGATCGCCTACCGTGGAAAATACCAGATTCTTGTGTCCGATATTGCCCTGTACACCTAGCAAGCCGATCGCCTCAAGCACGTTATCCAGATTATGTGCCGGCTCGCCCATCCCCATAAAAACCACCTTGCTCACCGCACGCAGTTTTCGGGCAAGCACCACCTGCGCGACGATCTCGGCACTACCGAGCTGACGCAACAAGCCAGCACGCCCGCTCATGCAAAATACACAGCCCACCGCACAACCAACCTGCGTCGAGACGCATAATCCGCCACGCGGCAACAACACACTTTCTACACAATTTCCATCTGCCAGCCTCACCAATAGTCGAGCGACACCTGCTCCGGCCGGATATTCACAATCCAACACAGCCAAGCCTGCCAATTCTGCTTCAATACCAGATAAGGCCTCGCGTAATGCCAGTGGAAAAAAACCTGCTGCGGCACTATGCGCCCTGTCGTAGGAGCAAACCTGACTCCAACCGCGCAACACACGATCTTCATGGCAAGGCTTGGCACCCAATTCCCGCAAATGTTGCCGTAGTTGTGCGATACGCATCATCTTGTTTGATCCCGTCAAAAAATGAAACTTAACAAATAACCCATCGCAGAGCATCAAAAGCTGCGCGCGTATGATAACCAACAAAACCAATTAAACTCGAAAAACACTTACTTCGGTTTAAACGGGAACATTCAGCCAAACAAGATCGGCTGTCATAACGGGTAATTTTAGGTTAACGGCTAATGCCAGACATGCCCGATCGCCGAGTGACCAAGCAAATGCTTTGCTGATGATCCTCAATGCGCCAGTCTCAAATGCTTATACCTCATCGTAATCAATTATTTGGATCAACAAGTTAGTAAATGTTCGTCCAATCCATGCAAGCTAAGTAAAATTTAAATATGGATATGACGAAAATATTTCAGTACATGGTTTGAAGAACCACCCTGCCCTGACGGGCACCCCTCCAATGGCTGGGAATAAAATTCCAAGCCTTAAGAATAGGAAAATATTTTGGATCACCAATTCCCCTCCGATGGAGGGGTGCCCGAAGGGCAGGGTGGTAATTTCGGCCGCAAATAATGCATTCATGCCTCACCACCAAGCTAGCTCTGGTGACTTTGCTTTTCGTAGGAGTCTATGGTTAACGTGAAACGTTAAAATATAACATACGCTATCAGCGTCTGTTTCGACAAACAGATAGGCCAAGACGCTGTTTTCTGGTTGCGATACGCAGAAACGCAGCAAATTGACGAAATAGACCTGTTACACTGCCGTCTGATCGATGAGGAATACACGTCAACTTTCTACGGCACTAGAAAAATGTTGATATTTCTCAAAACAAAAGGGCATGTCGTTAATCGGAAGCGGGTGCAAGTTTGATGCATGGGATAGATTAGCTGCCCTTTGCACCAGGGTCGAATATCAGTCGCGCGCACCATAAGCACAAGCTATATCCCTAGCTGTTGCGCGGTGTGGCGGTGATGAGACCAAGTCAGCTATGGAGTACCGACCTTACCTATGGTAGGCTATTTGGTGGCTTTGTGTATCTGATAACGATCATCGACTGCTACTCCATAATAACTCGAGTAATAGTAAAGGCAAAAACGGGGCAACGCCATCCAGCCGCCTCTGAAGCACAATGTATAGCTTAAACTTAATCATTATTGTGTTGACGATAGGAAGCACTTTAGTTAAAAAAACGCATCTATAGTATTAATATCAAATTCATGAAAGCGAATACTCCAAACACCTATGACCTGGCTACTGCGATTGCCTATATTAATAACAATGAGAATTTAAAGGCCGTGAATTTGATACAGGGCTACCTGGCAGAGTATAAAGATCAAGCTACACCATGGACATATTTTTATTTATGTTCCGCATTACGAAATCTGAGCAGGTTTGCTGAGGCTGAAATAATAAGTACTGAATTAAACACGCATTGGCCACAGGAATGGTTAGGTTGTGCGAGTTCTGCACTTAATGCAACCCAACAAAAAAACTGGGAACTTGCAGCGTATCTCTGGCGTAATTGTATTTCAAAGTTTTCCGGGAAAGCTGTGATATGGTGGTTTGTACACTTTAATCAGGCACTATTGAGTATGAACAATTACGTGGAGTCAAACGCTATTTGTTTGGATATGCAGTTGCGCTGGCCAAATGATTCTACCGGGTGGAGTTGCATGGCCAAAAATGCGCAAAATTCTAAAAAGTGGCGTATGGCTGTCGATGCATGGACTCACGCGGCCAAATTGGCCGATAATAAATTAGCAGCCCAGTATTTGTATAAATCCATAAGCATTTTAATAACCAGAGGTCGATTTTACGAAGCCAAGTCACAAATTAACAAACTGGAAGAGTTAGTGAAGAATGAACCTTATTGTTCAATCGCCACGTTAGATCTGCTGATAGCTCAGGGAAATTACCCGCTTGCCTTTGAGTTTATCAATAATAATGTTACAAATAGTCATTTATGCACGGCCTATACGCCTGAGAAATTGGCTGACTTTCTTTATCAATATGGTTTATCTCAAAATCAAGCAGAGGAGAAACTAATATTATGGTTCCCTGATTCGGATGTACGATCCATCACCTCTATATACTATGACAAAAGTACAAAATCAAACAAGGAAGTTGAAAAGCATTTAAGTAACTTTGAAATTTTTCATTTCGATAAAACGGATGTATTGAATAACAAAATTCTTGCAAAGTCAGTTTTAAGAATGTATCTTAAGAACCGTTTATATAGTAATTTAGAATCCATTTTGGCAGTGCTAATGATAGGCGCCAATGAAAAACAAATAAAGAAGTTGGAGAAAATCATCTCCAGACTATATCCAGATTCCAGAGCATATTTTCTATTTAAACGGTATAACGTGTCCCTCCGGCAAATATGCACACAAGATGTAAATTTTTGTGTTAGATGCAACAAA
>CAIRBC010000069.1 GCA_903876685.1 uncultured Nitrosomonadales bacterium
CATCTTAAACTATTGTCCTAAAAACTGGATCCACTATACTGTTTCGTTTGACCCCGTTGACCCCGTTGATAACCCCGTTGATAACCCCGTTGATACAGTCCACTGAATGATGCTGTCAGGATGATCGCATTCCCAGACGGGCACTTTTAACTCAGGCAAGTTGCCAGCAATTCCATCGGGGTATTGATCATATGTTGTGCACCCCAGGTGTCCAGTTGAGCGTCAGTGCTGATGTAACCGTAGCGGGCGATGATCCCGGGAATAAAGGCTGCGTTGGCGGCCTGGATGTCGCGCAGGTCGTCGCCCAGATACAGGCACTCTCCGGGTGTGACGCCTAGTTGTGTGCAGGCCAGCAACAGCGTATCGGGATAGGGTTTGGCGCGTGTGCAGGTGTCGCCACTGATCAGGCAGGCGGCGCGGGATGCATAACCTAGCGCCTGCATCAGCGGCACTGTGTAGCGGTGCGGTTTATTGGTGACGATGCCCCACTGGATGCCGCGCTGTTCCAGGGTGGCAATCAGTTCGGCCATGCCGTCAAACAAACGGCTGTGCACGCAGATATTGCGGGCGTAATAATCCAGGAATATATTGCGTAAGGTGTCGAATTCCGGTGCGTCCGGCGTTATGTTGAAACCAATTTTAAGCAGACCTTGCGAGCCGTGCGAGGCCTGTGGCCTGAGTATTTCGAGCGGCAGCGGCGGCAGATTGCGGGTGCTCAGGGTATGATTTAGCGCAGCGGCCAGATCAGCGGCGGTATCGGCGAAAGTGCCATCCAGGTCGAACAGGACTGCCTTAAGCACAGCGACAGGCAACCATGTAATTGACGCTGGTATCATTGCCCAGCAGGTAAATTTTACTGATGGGGTTATAGCTCATGCCGATCAGGTCGACCATGGTCAATCCGGCATTTCGGCAGGATTGGGCAAGTTCAGAGGGTTTGATAAATTTATCATAGTCATGCGTGCCTTTCGGCAGCAGTTTCAGCACATATTCGGCACCGAGTATCGCAAACAGATAGGATTTGAGGTTGCGGTTCAACGTCGAAAAAAATAGCCAGCCGCCAGGCTTGGCCAGTTTGGCGCAAGCGGCAATCACGCTATGCGGGTCGGGTACATGCTCCAGCATTTCCATGCAGGTGATCACGTCAAAATGTGCCGGTTGCTCGATGGCGAGCTCTTCCACGGCAATCTTGCGGTAGCTCACCCGCTTGCCGCTTTCCAGCAGATGCAATTTTGCCACCTGTAGCGCCTTGTCGGAAAGGTCGATGCCGCTGACATTCGCGTTCAGTCCGGCCATGCTTTCAGACAAAATGCCACCGCCGCAAGCCACATCCAGCACGGTTTTGCCGGCCAGTCCGGCGTGATTGTTAATATAGCCCAGCCGTAGCGGGTTTATGTCGTGCAGCGGCTTGAATTCGCTGTTCGGATCCCACCATTTGTGGGCAAGTTGCGAGAATTTATCCAGTTCATTAGGGTCGGCGTTGGTCATGGCGTCGGTTTTGAAGATTCAGGTTGCTGACTTTAGCAAAACTTATGCTTTGCGCCAAATTATATTGTGATATTTATTCTGAATCGCGCTTAAAGGCCAGCCATTTGCCATTGGCTGTGCTCAGCTGTGCTAAAATACACGTTTTGTCAGGCATCGATTAAGCCTCAGGTTAAAGCATAATTCATGGAACAGAAATTCGCTAAAGAAACGTTACCTGTCAGCCTCGAAGAAGAAATGCGCAAATCCTACCTGGATTATGCGATGAGCGTGATTGTCGGACGCGCGCTACCGGATGTACGTGATGGTTTGAAACCCGTGCACCGGCGTGTGTTGTTCGCGATGCACGAGCTTTCGAATGACTGGAACAAGGCCTATAAAAAATCTGCGCGTATTGTCGGTGATGTGATCGGTAAATACCATCCCCATGGCGACACGGCGGTCTATGACACCATTGTGCGTATGGCACAGGATTTTTCGCTGCGCTATACACTGGTGGATGGTCAGGGTAACTTTGGTTCGGTAGATGGTGATAACGCGGCGGCGATGCGTTATACCGAAATACGCATGGACAGAATAGCCCATGAACTGCTGGCAGACCTGGATAAGGAAACGGTCGATTTCGGGCCGAACTATGACGGGTCAGAACATGAGCCGCTGGTATTCCCGGCGCGTTTTCCCAATTTGTTGGTAAACGGTTCGTCCGGTATCGCGGTAGGCATGGCGACCAATATTCCACCGCATAATCTAAGCGAAGTGGTGGATGCCTGTCTGGCGCTGTTGAGCAATCCTGAAATGGATATTGAGGAATTGATCTCCTACGTCCCTGCGCCGGATTTTCCGACGGCTGCCTTCATCTATGGGCTGGCAGGGGTCAAGGAAGGTTATCGCACCGGTCGCGGTCGGGTGGTGATGCGTGCGCGGACTCATTTTGAGGATATTGGCAAGGAACGTCAGGCGATTATTATTGACGAATTGCCCTATCAGGTGAACAAGGCCAATCTGTTAATCAAGATTGGCGAGTTGGTGCGCGAGAAGCGTCTCGAAGGGATTACGGAAATTCGCGACGAATCGGACAAGTCCGGGATGCGTGCGGTCATCGAGTTGAAACGCGGCGAAAATGCCGAAGTGATACTCAATAAACTGTATAAAGATACCCAGTTGCAGGACAGCTTCGGCATCAACATGGTGGCGATCGTCGATGGTCAGCCCAAATTGCTGAATCTGAAGCAGGTAATTGACGCATTCCTGCGCCATCGCCGCGAAGTGGTCACCCGTCGCACCGTGTTTGAATTGCGCAAGGCGCGTGAACGCGGTCATATACTGGAAGGTCTGGCGGTGGCCTTGTCGAATGTCGACGAAATTATTGCACTGATCAAGGCCGCACTCAATCCGGCCGAAGCAAAACGGGGCTTGATGGCGCGTGTCTGGCGGTCTTCACTGGTTGAAGACATGCTCAGTCGGGTCAGCGATGCCTCGCGCCCCGATGGCTTGCTGATCGAGTATGGCCTGACCGGGGAAGGGGATGCGCGGGGTTATCATTTTTCCGATGTACAGGCACAGGCCATACTGGAATTGCGTTTGCAACGCCTGACCGGCCTGGAGCAGGACAAAATCGTCGGTGAGTATCGCGAGGTTATGGACAAGATCGCCGATCTGATGGATATTCTAGCCAAGCCGGAGCGTGTTACCCTGATCATTCATGATGAACTGGTCGCCGTCAAATTACAGTTTGGCGATAAGCGCCGCAGCGAAATCATCACCCATACCCATGATATGAGCATGGAAGATCTGATCGCACCAGAAGATGTGGTGGTTACCCTGTCGCATAGTGGTTACGTGAAGGCGCAGTCGCTGGGCGAATATACCGCGCAGAAACGTGGTGGGCGTGGCAAGCAGGCGACGGCGACCCGTGAAGACGATTTTATTGATAACCTGTTCATTGCCAACACCCACGACTTTATCTTGTGCTTCTCTAACCGGGGGCGTGTCTACTGGCTGAAGGTCTATGAAGTACCGCAGGGTAGCCGCATCGCGCGCGGCAAGCCGATCATCAATCTTTTGCCGCTCGAAGAAGGCGAAAAAATCAACGCGGTGTTGCCGGTCAGTGAATTCGTCGAAGATAAATATGTGTTCTTCGCGACCTCGAATGGTACGGTGAAAAAAACCCCGTTGAATGATTTTTCCCGGCCGATGAAACGCGGTATTATCGCGATAAATCTGGAAGAGGAAGATTATCTGATTGGCGTTGCCATTACCTATGGCAAGCATGATGTGATGTTGTTCTCCAGCAATGGCAAGGCAGTGCGTTTCGACGAAGATGATGTGCGTCCAACCAGTCGTGCGTCGCGCGGTGTCCGTGGCATGAGGCTGGGCGAAAATCAGCAGGTGATTTCGTTGCTGGTGGCAGAGGATGAGTTGCAAAGTGTGCTGACCGCGACCGAGAATGGCTTTGGCAAGCGTAGTCCTATCACCGATTACACACGCCACGGCCGGGGTACGCAGGGTAATATTGCGATTCAGACCTCGGCGCGCAACGGCAAGCTGGTTGCTGCCACGCTGGTGAATGCAGAAGACGAAATTATGTTGATCGGCACCAGCGGCATCATGATCAGAACCCGTGTCAGCGAAATTCGCGAGGTGGGACGTAATGCTCAGGGCGTTACGCTGATGAATATGGAGAAAGGCGAGAAGCTGGCAGGTTTGAGCCGCATCGTGGAGCCTGAGGATGTGGGTGGCCGGACGGTGGATTCTGATATTATGGATTCGGCTATAGAGGATTCGGCTGTTGAGGATTCAGGCCTTGAGGATTCAGGCCTTGAGGATTCAGGCCTTGGGGATTCTGGTCTTGAGGATTCAGCATCCACACAAGAGGATTGATTTTAACGTGAAACACGCGTAGCGACTTACTCCCCCTCGCCCGCTTGCGGGAGAGGGTTGGGGAGAGGGAAACGGACATGGACATGGCGGTTTAATTATCAGGGGTGGCATCATTCCCATGCCCGTTAGTCCGGGTAAAGGGCTTTCGTGCCACCCCGGCCGATGTTTTTTATATTGAAAACTTAAGGGAAAATAACATGACAATTTATAATTTCAGTGCAGGTCCGGCAGTATTGCCTAAAGAAGTATTGCAACAGGCTCAGGCAGAAATGGTCGACTGGCATGGCAGCGGCATGTCGGTGATGGAAATGTCGCATCGCGGCAAGGAATACATGGGCATTCAGGCGCAGGCAGAAGCCGATTTGCGCGAGTTGCTGGCTATACCCGCCAATTACAAGGTATTGTTTTTGCAAGGAGGTGCCAGCCAGCAGTTTGCGATGATCCCGATGAATCTGCTGCGTGGCAAGACCACGGCTGATTATCTGAATACCGGGGAATGGTCGAAAAAGGCCATCAGCGAAGCCAAGAAATTCTGTAGCGTAAATGTGGTCGCGACCGGTGCCGAGCAGAATTTTTCCAGTATTCCGGCCTTCGATAGCTGGAAGCGCAATGCGGATGCTGCCTATTTGCATTTCACCCCGAATGAAACCATTGGTGGCGTGGAATTTAACTGGCTGCCGGAAACCGGTTCCGTGCCGCTAGTGGCGGATATGTCCTCGAACATCCTGTCGCGCGTGATCGATGTCAGCAAATATGGTTTGATTTATGCTGGCGCGCAGAAAAACATCGGTCCGGCAGGCCTGGCAGTGGTGATCGTGCGTGAGGATCTGATTGGTCAGACACTCGCAGGTACTCCCACTTTGCTGGATTACAAGACCCATGCTGACAATGAGTCGATGTATAACACCCCGCCGACCTATGGTATTTATATCGCCGGTCTGGTATTCCAGTGGTTAAAAAAGAATGGCGGTATTGCCGCGATGGAACAGACCAATATTGCCAAGGCAGGCCTGTTGTATGCGGCCATTGATCAAAGCAATGGTTTTTACCGCTGTCCGGTGGCCTTGTCCGACCGTTCGCGCATGAATATACCCTTCACCTTGAAAGACGCGAATCTGGATGGTGCGTTCCTCAAACAGGCCGATGCGAAGGGCTTGCTGCAACTCAAGGGGCACCGTTCGGTAGGCGGGATGCGTGCCTCGATTTATAACGCGATGCCACTGGCAGGGGTGCAGACGCTGGTTGAATTCATGAATGAATTCGCCTCAAAAAACAGCTAGTCTGTGTTATAAATAATCTTCAGGGGAATAATAAAATGGCTACTCCATATCGCATACTTACGTTGAATAAAATTTCCAGCCAGGGATTAAAGCGTTTTCCAGCGGCCGCTTATCAGGTCGGGAGCGACATATCCGAGCCGGATGCGATTCTGGTACGGTCGCAAGTCATGCATGACATGGAAATTCCTGCTAGTGTGAAGGCGATTGCGCGTGCCGGTGCGGGCACTAATAATGTTCCGATTGCCAAGATGAGCGCACGCGGCGTGCCGGTTTTTAATGCGGCTGGCGCAAACGCCAATGCGGTCAAGGAACTGGTGGTGGCGGGAATGTTGCTCGCGGCGCGTAATATCGTGCCTGCCTTGCAATTTACCGCCGCCTTGCAGGGCGACGATGCGAAAATGCACAAGTTGGTCGAGGATGGCAAGAAGAATTATGCCGGCATCGAGTTAAGCGGTCGCACCCTGGGCATTATCGGTTTGGGGGCAATCGGTCGGCTGGTGGCAGACACGGCGATAGCACTGGGGATGCGCGTCTATGGTTATGACCCCGAGTTGACAGTGGATGCGGCCTGGAGTCTGTCTTCGAAAGTGAAGAAGGCCAATAGTGTCGAGGAATTGCTAAAAAACAGTGATTTTGTGACGTTGCATGTGCCTTTGATCGACGCGACACGCGCTTTGATTAATGCCAAGCGTGTGCAGGCGATGAAGGCTGGCAGTGTACTGTTGAACTTTTCACGTGATGCGATTGTTGAAGAAGACGCGATTTTGGCGGGATTGGCTGCCAAAAATGTACTTTATTACGTCTGTGACTTTCCCTCGCAAAAATTGCAAGGTCAAGCCAAGGTAATCGCTTTGCCGCATCTGGGCGCTTCTACCGAAGAAGCGGAAGAGAATTGCGCGGTGATGGTGGTAGATCAGGTGCGTGAATATCTGGAACATGGTAATCTGACCAATACGGTCAATTTTCCAACGCTGGTGATGCCGCGTGAATCGACCTTCCGCTTGGCCATCGCCAATGCGAATGTGCCCAATATGCTGGGTCAGATTTCCACTACGCTGGCTCAGGCCGGGATTAATATACATAACATGATGAACAAGTCGCGTGGTGAAATGGCTTATACGCTGGTGGATACCGATAGTGCTTTGCCGCCAGCGCTGCTGGCACAGATTTCGGCTATTCCAGGTGTACTGCTGGTACGTGATTTGCCGTTGAATACGCTGGCCTAGTACCTGTTATGCAAGTTTTCCACTAACCATGACTAGCGATGAACACTAAGCCAAAAAATTTGTTGTATGCGCCATTATTCTGGTTGATGGGCATAGTTTGCTTGAAAATGGATGCGGTGAATCGCATTTCAGGTTGAATGCCATGAACGAAAAATTATCCCAATATCGCGAGCAGATTGATAGCATTGATGAAACGCTGTTAGTGCTTTTCAATCAGCGTGCTGCTTTGGCGCAACAGATTGGTCACCTCAAGGAAGATGGCGTGGTATTGCGTCCGGAACGCGAGGCGCAGGTTTTGTCGCGTTTGCAGGCGCTGAATCGCGGTCCGTTATCCAATGCGGCCGTCGCCCAGTTGTACACCGAAGTGATGTCGCAATGCAGGGCGCTGGAAGCACCGTTATCGGTGGCGTATCTGGGGCCGCAGGGTACTTTCAGTGAAGCAGCGATGCACAAGCGTTTTGGCAGTGCGGTGCAGGGTATCTCCTGTATCAGCATCGATCAGGTATTTGGCTTCGTAGAGAATGGTTCCGCGCAGTATGGCATCGTGCCGGTGGAGAACTCGACCGAAGGTGCGATAGGGATTACCCTTGATTTGTTGTTGCAAAGTACGGTTAAAGTGTGCGGCGAGGTGATGTTAGCCATCCATCAATGCCTGCTGGCACCCGAGGTGCTGCCGCTGACAGAAATAAAGGCGATTTATTCGCATCCACAGTCGCTGGCGCAGTGCAGGGATTGGCTGAATACTCATCTGCCAAAAATTGCCCGCATCCCGGTTTCCAGTAACGCGGAAGCGGCACGACTGGCCTCAGAGGAAATACAAAGTGCAGCCATTGCCGGTAGTCAGGCGGCAGAGCATTTCAAGTTACAGGTGCTGGAAGCAAATATTGAAGATGATCCCCGCAACACCACGCGCTTTTTTGTGATTGGCAACCAGCAGGTGGCGCGCTCTGGCAAAGACAAGACCTCGCTGGTGTTGTCTGCAATGAATCGACCGGGTGCGATGCACGCGTTGTTGGCTCCTTTGTCCAGTCATGGGGTGAGCATGACCCGGCTGGAATCGCGTCCGTCCCGTTCAGGCTTGTGGGAGTATGTGTTTTATATGGATATCGAAGGCCATCAGGCCGATGAAAAAATCGCGGCAGCGCTTGAGGAACTCAGAAAGATTGCCGCCTTTGTCAAAGTTCTGGGTTCGTATCCCTTTGCAGTATAAATCTAGTGTCGGGGCGGTTCCGACAGGATGGACGTAGGATGCTTTGCATACTATGAGTTTGGGTTATGCCCGTTAATTTTTGAGTCGAAAGTACCAAATATTTTAAGTATGGATTATTCAGAACTGGCTCCCGCTTATATACGGGCCATTGCACCTTATCAACCCGGCAAACCGATCTCCGAACTGGAACGTGAACTGGGTATCACCGGCATCGTCAAGCTGGCCTCCAACGAAAACCCGCTGGGTGCAAGTCCACTGGCAATCGCTGCCGCGCGTGCCGCACTCGACGAAATTGCCCTTTATCCCGATGGCAACGGCTATGC
>CAIRBC010000070.1 GCA_903876685.1 uncultured Nitrosomonadales bacterium
AAAATGGTGCGCAAGCGCACCCTACGGCAAGGTTCATAGGGCACAATTCGGTCGGGGAATTTGCGACAGGGGTCTCTCCCTGAAGCGGGGAGAGCGCAGCAAGGGGGCGTAACCGTAAGTACGTCGCTGCGCGCGTTTTACGTTAACGGGCTGGTTCGGTCACAAAGCCGATACGCGTCAAACCGGCTTTTGCCGCCGCCGCCATCACTTGCGCGACCAGTTCATAATGTGCCAGTTTATCGGCGCGGATATGCAATTCTGGCTGAGGTTGTTTGCTGGCTTCAAGCGCAAAGCGCTGTGCCAGGCTGGCGGCTTCGATTTTTTCTCCACTCCAGTAAAAACTGCCATCTTCGCGTATGCCAAACTCGATATGTTCAGGTTTGGTGATATTCGGATTACTGGAGGCGGTAGGCAGATCGATCTTGACGGCATTGGTCAGCAACGGGGCGGTGATAATAAAGATCACCAGCAGCACCAGCATCACATCCACCAGTGGCACCACATTGATTTCTGCCATCGGTCCCTGATGGCGGCGCGAATCAAAACTGCCAAATGCCATGATTTTCTCCCTTCCTCATTTTGCAGTATCAAACATTTTTATCACCCACCGTGACCAGCGTGTACAAGTCATGCGCAAAATTATCCAGTTGTGCCAGCCAGATACGGTTGCGACGAGTCAGCGCGTTATAGGCCAGCACGGCCGGAATCGCTACTACCAATCCGACAGCCGTCATAATCAGTGCCTCGCCTACCGGTCCGGCCACCTTATCCAAAGTGCCCTGGCCACTCATACCGATCTGCACCAGTGCCTGGTAAATACCCCAGACCGTGCCAAACAATCCGATAAAAGGCGCTGCAGAGCCAGCCGAAGCTAGTACCGTCAGTCCATGTTCGACTTTTGCCGCTTCCTGGTCGATGCCATTGCGCAACACACGAGTCAGGTATTCTGCGATTCCCCCTGCAACCAGCAATTTTTCCGCTCCCCGCTGATTGCCGCTATTTACCTCTAGCGCACGCCGAGCCAAATTAGCAAAAGCGTTGTCCTGATGGTTTGCACTAACCGTGGCTTGCATTTGTTGCAAACTGGAAGCTTCCCAAAACAACCGCAAAAAAGCCTCTGCCCGCCTGCGCTCGATAATATTGGCAATAGCCTTGGTGACCATAAAATACCAACTGGCAACCGACATTGCCAACAACAAAATCAGTACCCCTTTACCCATTGAGTCGCTTTGGGAAATAAAATGTGCAAATCCAAAACCTTGTTCCATCATTTTCCTTCCATAATAAAATTGAACGGCTGCAAGGCAGTGGAGCGCACTGCGACGCCATTTTTCATCGCAGGCTTGCAACGCCAGGTTCTTACCACACTCAAGGCAGCCTCATCCAGACGCTTGTAACCCGAACTCGATTTGACTTCCACATGAACTATGCTGCCATCTTCAGCAAGTTCAACCCGCAATACTGCTTTACCCTGTTCATTCATGCGCATGGATAACCTTGGATACTCGGGTGGAGGGCGTTCGCTGCAACTGACCGATAATTCACCAGACAATACCACAGGCTGCGCCGGTACAGGTGGCGCTGTTTCAACCACAGGTGGGGCAACTGGCGCATAGATGACGGGCTTTTCAGTTTCGGGAGCGGGAACTGGCGCTGCTGCCACCTGTTGCGGTGGCGGTTCCAAAGGTTGAGGCTGAACCGGTTTAGGCAACTCCGGCTTTGGGGGCTTGGGTGGCGGTTGGTGAAGCGGGGGAGGCGGGTTGATGAGATTAACCATCACGGTGATTGCCTCTACCGGTGTGGGTATGATGCGATAAGACCATAATTCGTAGAATATTACGCCGTGCAGCCCCAATACGAACAACAAGCCTGTCCACTGTTGCAGGTTTAATTTGGGCTTAAACATATAGGATTTTCACAAGGCTGCATGGCAAGTGCCTCAATTGATGGCCAGAATGGCGGGTAGTGTATGAGTGCTATCAATCGTTAATTGACCTGATACGCCAGACCGGAGTAAATTTATCAGGTCAAGATTATATGCTTTATGCGGCACCGGGGATAGCCTTCAGCAACATGACTTTGCACACCTGGTATTTGGGCGGCAAGATGCGGACTGGAGTCCGCGTTCCCGCCAATGGTTGTTGAAACATTAACGGTAGCGACTATCGTTGCGATAGCTTTGGAAATTTGTCACGGTTAAAGCCGTTGCTGCAAAATAACCTTAGGTCACAAAAAATGGTTTTATTTTAGTCAAATCTGCAAGCGCTGAATTACAATACCCTTCCCCTCAGAAAAGGACAAACGCCATGCGAATATCCAGCTTCTTGATGTTACTGACGATTTTCTCGATGCCGATATTTTCGGCGATAGCGCAGGATGAGGCGCGCAGCACCTTGCAGGATCAGCAGAATGTTGCTATTACCATTTATAACGAAAATCTCGCCCTGATCCGGGATCAGCGCAAGCTTCAGATTGCGGGCGGAGCAAGTACCCTGGCCTTCCGCGATGTGAGCGCGCGCATCCGTGCCGAGACTGCCATGCTGAAAAGCCTTAGCGATCCGGGAAAGTTACAGGTGTATGAACAGAACTTCGATTACGATCTGTTATCACCGCAAAAATTACTGGAAAAGCAGGTAGGCAAATCGGTGGTGGTCATACGCACCGTCAATTCGGTTGAGATTTCGGAGCCTGCTGAGGTGCTTTCAGCGAATAATGGCGTGGTGCTTAAAATTGGTGAGCGTATCGAAACCGGTATCCCCGGCAGACTCGTCTATCCCGGCGTACCGGAAAATCTGCGCGACCGCCCGACGCTGGTGATGTCGCTGAATAATCATGGGGCGTTGCAGCAGGAGGTGGAGCTTTCTTATCTTAGCGGTGGCTTGGGATGGAAGGCGGATTATGTCGCACAGCTCAATGCCTCGGACGACAAACTGGACCTGTCGGGTTGGGTCACGTTGAGTAATAGTAGTGGTGCAAGTTACCGCAATGCCAGGGTACAACTGGTTGCAGGGGATGTAAACCAGGTGCGCGATGAAATGCAACCGCTATTGAGCATGGCCAAATCAGAACGATCCATGGCATTGAGTGCGCCGCGCATGGCTGAGGAATCCCTGCTTGAGTATCATTTGTATACGCTGGAACGTCCGACCACGGTGGCCGAAAACCAGACCAAACAGGTATCGTTACTGGCGGCAGAAGGCGTGCCGATACGCAAGGAATTGTTGCTGCGCGGTGCAGATTATTATTACCAGAGCAGCCAGGGGCAATTAGGTCAAAAAATAAAAGTGGCTGTTTATGTCGAATTCGATAACCGTGAAAGCGCACATCTGGGTTTGCCGCTACCCAAGGGGGTGATACGGGTTTACAAGAAGGATAGTGCGGGCAACGCGCAATTTGTCGGCGAAGACCGCATCGATCACACGCCCAAAAATGAAAAAGTCCGCCTTAAACTGGGAGATTCCTTCGATATAACGGCAGACAAGAAACAGACGGATTTCAAGCGTTTACCCAATCCGGGTAAAGGAAATACCCTTTTTGAAAGTGCTTACGAAATCGTGCTGAAGAATGCCAAAAAAGAGGCGGTCACGGTCACGGTTCAGGAACCCGTCCCCGCCGACTGGAAAATGCTGGAGGAAAATCACCCGCATGAAAAAGCCACCAGCAATACCGCCGTATGGAAAATCAATGTTCCTGCAGAAGGCAACGCGACCCTGAACTACCGGGTGCAGGTGCGTATGTAGCGGCACTTGATCATGGTGACAGAACTGCTGAAAATTCCGCCCGCAACCTTGGCCAAACTAGCCAAGCTTGGCATTCTGCACCGGGCAGATTTGCTGCTGCATTTGCCCTTGCGCTATGAGGATGAGACCCTGCTTGAACCGATTTCTGAATTGCAAGTCGGTAACCATGCGCAAATTGAGGGTCTCATCACGCATAATGAAGTGCTATCTCGCCCGCGACGCTCGCTGGTTTGCCGCTTACAGGACAATAGCGGCGAGCTGTATTTGCGCTTCCTGAATTTTTATCCTAGCCAGCAGAAGCAGTTGGCAGTAGGCAACCGGATACGTGCCTCAGGCGAAGTCAGGATGGGCTATTACGGGCAGGAGATGGTGCACCCAAAATTTTCTATAGTGGCGGAAGATACGCCGCTGCTGCAGAGACTCACGCCGGTCTATCCGACCACTGCCGGCTTGTCGCAGACCACGTTGCAAAAGTTGATTGCCAATGCACTGGAGGTTTTGCCGCTAAAAGACAGTTTGCCTGAAGAATTGCTGAAAAAATATAAACTGGACGGGTTTGCCGAAAGTATCCGCCTGCTGCACAACCCGCCTGCAGAAGTGGATGCAGATAGTCTGGAAAGCCGTAATCATCCCACCTGGCAGCGCATCAAGTTCGATGAGCTGCTGGCGCAGCAACTGTCGATGCGTCTACATCACCAGCAGCGCGATCAGCATATTGCACCGGTACTGGCCGCACAACACCGGCTCACTACTCAGTTGCTGTCGGCTTTGCCTTTTGCCCTGACTCGCGCTCAGCAAAAGGTAACTACAGAAATCAGCCGCGATCTTTCGCGGGCACACCCGATGCAACGACTGTTGCTCGGGGATGTCGGCAGCGGCAAGACTGTGGTCGCGGCACTGGCGGCGCTGCAGGCACTCGAAAATGGCTATCAGGTGGCCTTGATGGCACCGACCGAGATACTCGCCGAGCAGCACTACCAGAAGCTGGGAGACTGGCTTGCACCGCTGGGCATTAGCCCGGTGTGGCTGTCTGGCAGCCTGAAGAAAAAAGCCAAAACGCTGGCTGCTGAACGTATCGCCAGCGGCGAGACGCTGCTGGCCATCGGCACACACTCCTTGTTTCAGGAACAGGTCAGTTTTCACCGCCTGGGGCTTTGCATCGTCGATGAGCAGCACAAGTTTGGCGTGCAGCAGCGTTTGCAGTTACGCAGCAAGGGGGACGAGCCGCATCAGTTGATGATGAGCGCCACCCCGATACCCAGAACACTGGCGATGAGTTATTACGCCGATCTGGATGTGTCGGTCATCGACGAACTTCCGCCTGGACGCAGTCCGGTACAGACCCGTCTGGTCTCGGATGCGCGACGTACTGAAGTGTTTGGCAGGGTGCGTGCCGCCTGTCTGGAAGGGCAACAGGCCTATTGGGTATGTCCGCTGATAGATGAGTCTGAGGTATTGCAATTGCAGACCGCCAATGAAACATATGAGGCCTTATGCACCGCCTTTCCTGAAATAAGGGTCGGGCTGGTGCACGGCAAACTGGATAATGCAGAAAAAGCGCAGGTGATGGGGGAGTTCAAGGCGGGCATTGTGCAGTTGCTGGTTGCGACTACCGTGATCGAAGTGGGCGTAGATGTGCCCAAGGCCAGCCTGATGGTGATCGATCATGCAGAACGTATGGGTCTGGCGCAATTGCATCAATTACGCGGGCGGGTCGGTAGAGGCGCCGCGCAAAGCCAGTGTATACTGTTGTATCAGCAACCGCTTTCGCAATTGGCGCGTGCACGTCTGAAAATTATTTATGAAAACACCGATGGTTTCCTTATTGCTCAGCAGGATTTGCAACTGCGCGGCCCCGGGGAATTGCTGGGTGCCCGGCAAAGTGGCGTCGCAATGCTGCGTTTTGCCGACATCAGTGCCGATGAGGATTTACTGGTGCAGGCAAGACAGGCGGCGGAAGAACTGCTGCACACTATGCCAGAAATAGCGCGCGGGCATTTGTTACGCTGGATGGCCAATAAACACGATTATCTGCATGTGTAAATTCAAATACGACTCCTTTTGGCGTGACGCGGCCTCGGACAAGACAATCGCTGACTGGCTGGTTGACAGGGGTTCCTTGACCGGACGCATCCAGCAACGCTGCACAGAGTTTTCAGTGCACGCGGTGCGTAGCGGTCTGGCACGCATTGCGCGGGATGAAGCGCTACTGCTGGGTGTCATCCCCCATCAATTAGCTTTTTCGCGTGAAGTGTATTTATATGCGGATGGACTACCGGTGGTTTTCGCCCACAGCGCCTGCGCCAGAAAACATCTACGTGGTGCCTGGCATGCGGTGCGCGGCTTGGGCAGCAGGCCGCTGGGTGCGCTGCTGTTTTCGCTGCCGCTGGTGGAACGTAAGCCTTTACATTGCAAATTGCTAGGCAAGTCGCACCGCTTATATCAGCGCGCGGTTGCAAGACTGCCTAATCCGCCGGAAAATTTGTGGGCGCGACGCTCATTGTTTTATCTGAATGGTGCGCCGCTGCTGGTGACTGAGGTGTTTTTGCCAGCAATTTTGAGCCTGCCACAAGCAGAAAATCACCTTAAAAAATTTTAATTATTTTGAAGATTTCTGGATGGCTGAAATAATCAGCCAGGATGAATATTATCGGGATTTTTAGAAGTTGGATTGTGTTGTGAATGCCCTCAGCGGGAGTGCAATGCAAAATGCTATAATCTACGGCATATTTTCTTGCACTCCCTCATGAATATCCTTTACGAAGAAGACGGCAGTTTCAAGGTCGGCAGTATCATGGCTGACAACACCACCTCGCTCCAGATCGAAGGTGTTTCCGGCAAACGCAGCAAGGTCAAGGCGACTAATGTGTTGCTGCAATTCAGCCAACCTCCGATGGAAACCTTTCTATCGGAGGCGGAGTCGCTTGCGACCGGCATCGAAGTGGATTTTCTCTGGGAATTTTGCCCGCCCGAAGAATTCGGCTTCGAACAAATTGCCGCTGAATACTTCGGCCATACGCCGAGCCCGCTGGAAGCCGCCGCCACCTTGTTCTGTCTGCATGCCGCACCGATTTATTTTCATCGCAAGGGTCGCGGCCGTTTTCGTGCAGCCCCCCCCGAGGTACTCAAGGCGGCCTTGGCCGGCGCAGAGAAAAAGCGCCTGCAATTAGCCTTGCAGGAGAAGTATACCGAACAGCTTTGTCGCTTCGAGTTACCTGTCGAGTTGGCTGGACGGATGAATTTGCTGCTGTACAAGCCGGATCGTAACACCCTCGAAGTCAAGGCGCTGGAAGCTGCCTGTGCGGCGACGCATCTATCCGCCGCGCATCTGCTGAATCGCTGTGGAGCACTGACCTCTACGCAGGATTACCATTTGCAATGTTTTCTGGTTGAACATTTTCCCGAGGGGACTGACTTCCCGCCCGTGGAATTAAGCGACTGGGAAGAATTGCCGCTGGCACCGGTGAGTGCTTTCAGTATCGATGACGCGACCACCACCGAGATTGACGATGCTTTTTCCGTCGAACAACTGGCCAATGGCAACTGGCGCATCGGCGTGCATATTGCAGCCCCCACACTGGGTCTGCCACGTGATTCGACAGGCGATAAAATTGCGGCGAAGCGACTTTCCACGGTGTATATGCCTGGCGACAAAATAACCATGCTGCCTGATAACGTGGTGCAAGCCTTTACTTTGTGTGCCGACCACATCTGCCCTGCTCTGTCGATGTATAACGAAATCAGCCTGAAACAGGGTACCCTGGAAATTATTTCTGATGAGAGTCGCGTCGAGCGCATCCATATCGCTGCGAATCTGCGACATGACACCCTTGAACCGCTGTTCAACGAAGAGACGCTGGCCGCAGGCAAGCTGGATTACCCTTTTGCGACAGAGTTGACTTTGCTGTGGAATCTGGCTCTAAAACTGGAGGAAAGGCGAGGCAAACCTTCCGATGCACTGCAGGTAGACTACAATTTTCATGTCGTGGATGACCGGGTCAGCATCACGCAACGACGACGCGGCTCGCCCATCGACAAGGTGGTGTCTGAACTAATGATTTTAGTGAACAGCGAATGGGGCAAGCAACTGGCTTTACATGGTTTCGCCGGCATCTATCGTACCCAGAGCAACGGCAAGGTAAAAATGAGCACCATCGCCGCCCCTCATCAGGGACTGGGTGTGGCGCAATATATGTGGTCTAGCTCGCCACTACGTCGTTACGTGGATATGGTAAACCAGCGCCAGATTATGGCGATGCTACAGGAACAGCAACCCGTCTATCCAAGGAACGACACTGCACTCTATGCGGCGATGCGCGACTTCGATACCATGTACACTATTTATAACGATTTTCAGCGCAACATGGAGCGCTACTGGTGTTTACGCTGGTTATTGCAGGAAAATATCACCCAGATCACCGCTGTGGTGTTACGAGAAAATCTGGTAAAACTTTCTGAGATCCCGCTGTTTTTTCGCGTGCCCTCGCTCCCTGAATTACCGGCCAATACGCAAGTGCAGCTGTCGATAGTCCGGGTCGATCTGCTAGACTTGGATGTGCAGACACGCTTTATCGCAGAGGGGGAGACTGCAGCTTGTTAGCCGCTTTGAAAATGCGCCTTTCGGTGGCGTTTATTTTTTCCGTTGCGTTGCATGCCTTCGCCTTGTTCGGTATCACGCTGGTATTGCCCGATCCGCGTAGCGCGATTGAGTTGACGCAACCGTTGCAGGTGGTGCTGGTGAATGCGAAATCCAAATCCAGACCCTCTAAAGCCGATGCGTTGGCACAGGCAAATCTGGATGGCGGCGGCAATACCCCGGATGACCGGCAGGCCAAGAGCCCTTTGCCAGCAATACGCGACGACCAGCAGTTCACCCCTGAACAGATCAGCCGACGCGTCTCGATGCTCGAAGAAGAATCCAAAAAAATGTTAACCCGCTTGAAAAGCGACATCTCGGTGGTGCAAACCGAGCTCAAAAAACAACAACAAAATAATGAGACCAGCAGCAATGGTGATGACCTGGTGCAAAAGAGTCTGGAAATTGCGCGTCTCGAAGCACAGATAGACAAAAATCATGAGGCTTATCAGAAATTGCCACGAAGAAAATTCGTCGGTGCGCGTACCCACGAATATCGCTTCGCGCAGTATATCGAGGACTGGCGTATCAAAGTGGAACGTATCGGCAACCTGAATTATCCGGAACAAGCACGCCAGAAACGCATCTTTGGCAATCTGCAACTGACCGTCGCGATTAATTCGGATGGCTCTCTGGAAGGTGTGGAAGTGAACAAGTCCTCTGGCAATGCGATTCTGGATGAGGCCGCCAAGCGCATCGTCAAACTGTCGGCACCCTATGCGCCGTTATCACAGGATATCCGCCGCGATACCGACATTCTGGTGATTACCCGAACCTGGACTTTTACCTCCTCTGACCGGCTGGAAAGTGAATAATGACTGATAAATACGCGGTAATTGGCAATCCCGTTTCGCACAGCAAATCACCGCTAATACACGCGATGTTCGCCAGGCAAACCGGACAAGACATTGCTTACGAGGCGATTCTGGCGCCGCTGCAAGGCTTTGCCGAAACGCTGGCGCAATTGCGCAGCACAGGTTATTGCGGCTGTAATATCACCGTACCTTTCAAGTTTGAAGCCTGCAAGCTGGCCACACAACTCACCGAACGAGGCAAAGCAGCTCAGGCGGTGAACACACTCAAGCTGGAAGATTCATGGCTACTGGGAGATAACACCGATGGCGTGGGACTGGTGCGCGATATTAGTCGCTCACTGTTGTTGCAAGGCAAACGCGTGCTGCTGTTGGGCGCAGGAGGTGCAGCCTATGGGGTAATATTGCCGTTACTGCAAGCGGGTGCAAGCTTGACCGTGGTTAATCGCACCGTTGAAAAATCACAGAAACTGCAAACAGCCTTTGACGGGAAAGTTGACATTTGCAGCTACCCTGAACTGCCGGGGAAGCAGTTTGATTGTGTCATCAATGCCACTTCCAGCGGACTTTCCAAAGAAATGCCCGACTTGCCGGTAGCTATTTTTGACGCTGGCGCAATGGCTTATGACCTGATGTATGGCACTGAAACGCCCTTCATGAAATTTTCACGCCAGCACGGAGCAACAATAGTGATGGATGGCTTGGGGATGCTGGTGGAGCAAGCGGCTGAGTCCTTTTTTCTGTGGCGCGGCGTGCGTCCGGAAACCACTGCTATCATCAAAGCCCTACGCAACCCGCAATGAGCAGACTGTGGGGCTGGTTATGGCGCGGCATCGCAATTTTGTTTGCGTTGTTACTGCTTTATCAGTTATGGATTTTTGCGCATGTGTGCTGGTGGATCAAATACAACCCTTCCAGCAGCGCATTCATGGAAGACCGGTTATCACTATTACAGGATAAAAATTCAGCTGCGGTGTTGCAGCACCAGTGGGTTCCCTACGCGGCCATTTCCGGTAACCTCAAACGCGCACTGATTGCTTCCGAAGACGCGAAATTTGTCGATCATGAAGGTTTTGATTGGGAGGGTATCCAGAAGGCCTACGAGAAAAATATGAAAAATGGCAAAATTGTCGCGGGTGGCTCGACCATCAGCCAGCAACTCGCCAAAAACCTGTTTCTTTCCGGCAAACGTACCCCCTGGCGTAAGGGTGAAGAGGCTATTATCACGGTGATGCTGGAAGCAATGATGGATAAAAGGCGCATTTTCGAGATTTATCTCAACGTGATCGAGTGGGGTAACGGGGTATTTGGCGCCGAGGCCGCTGCACGTCATTACTTTCATAGCAATGCGGCCAGTTTGAGCGCAGAGCAGGCCGCCATGCTGGCCGCCATGGTGCCCAATCCGCGCTACTACGATACCCACCGGGAAGCACGCGGTCTGTTGCGCAAAACCGGCATCATACTCGGCAGGATGAAGGACGCGGAAACTCCTTGAAATATGCCGAAGTATCCTGCAAATTAGCCATTATCGATATGATATAATTTAGAAAATCTATGGCCAGGCTACAAAATTAAATGCAACAGGGAAGTGATCACACGTCAGAATCCGGCTTGGGTGCTGTTGCCATGCAGCAACTCGGGGCAGCTAATAATCCAGCAAACCAAACTGATCGTCCACAGCCCTTTTCGTTGTTACGCCGCATTTTTATCACCAGTTCGCTGGCGACGGTGCTGACCGCAGCCTTGCTGATATTTTTGTACTGGCAGGATCAACTGACCGAACATCAGAAGATTGCCGCTCAGGAAAACGAAGATACCGGTATCTACCTCATGCACTTGCTGGATGACCGGCTGGATGCCTTTATTGCTACCACACAAGGACCTAACATCCTGGCATTGCAAGTAAACCAGGATGCCAGAGACTTCGCCATATCGCTGGCCAGGGAATTAGATTCGGAAGTGTATCGCGAACACCATATCGTCAAACTCAAAATTTACAACAAATCCGGCATTACCCTGTTTTCCACGGTGAGGCAGGAAATAGGCGGAGCCTGTGATTGCCCTGAGCTGCTTGCAACGGCACAAATGGGGACAAAAACTTATCAGCTGAAATTCCACAACACCTTCTTTGGCTCAGGCGGCGAACTGCATAACCGTCACATCGAAGTGAGTACTTTGCCACTGTTGCATGCGGGCAAGATAACCGGCATCTTTGAAATTTATGCAGATGCCACGCCGATCATCACGCGTATCTATGGCAAATTGACCGAGATTTTCTTTATCGTATTCGGCATATTTACAGTCCTGTATGCCGCGTTGTTTTTGATCGCCCGTCGTGCCGATCTGGCGATCGCCTCGGATAACCTGAAACTGAGAGAAAGCGAAGCCCGCTTGAGCTCAACCATAAATTCGGCATTGGATGGAATTATCAGCATAGACTCGGAAAATCGCCTGATCGGCTTTAACCCGGCCGCTGAAGCCATCTTTGGCTGGAAGAAGGAAGAGATCCTCGGACAATCCATCGTCGAACTATTGATTCCAAAACGTTATCGCAAGGCTCATCAGCAAGGACTAGCGCATTTCATGCAGGGTGGTGCAGCCCATGTCATGGGTAGCCGCATCGAACTGGCTGCGCTACGGCGCGATGGCTCGGAATTCCCGATCGAACTAACCATCCTGCCGGTCAGTTCAGCTAACCAGCTCAACTTTACGGCTTATATTCGAGACATCGCTGAACGTCGACAAATCGAAGAAGAGTTGCTCAACAGTCGCTCATTTCATCAGTCAGTCACGGATGCGATAGGTCAAATCGGCATTGGCCTATGTATAGTCGATGCTAATTATCAGATCAGCTTTATGAACCCCGTGATGAAGGATTGGTTTGGTGAACAGACCGGCAAGCCTTGCCATGCCGCTTTGTGCGACCTGACCGGGCGATGCAGCTATTGCAAGCTTGATCAGGTGATAAGCCTGAATCAGATCGTCCGCTATGCGCCCACCTTGCCCGATGGCAGAATATTTGATGCCATCGCCACCCCGATTCTGAGTCCGGACGGGAAGACTTCAAAGCTGGAAGTGATCCGTGATGTGACCGAACTGCGAAAATCCGAACAGGAATTGCGTATAGCCGCCAAAGCCTTTGATTCTCAAGAAGGTATTTTTATCACGGATGTAGATAGCATCATTCAGCGCGTCAATCAGGCTTTCGTCAACACCACCGGTTATAGCGCAGAGGAAGTCGTCGGAAAAACGCCGTCCATACTCAAGTCTGGCAAGCACGATGCACCGTTTTATCAGGCCATTCGCCTGGCTTTACAGCAGGATGGACACTGGCAGGGCGAGGTATGGAACCGGCGCAAGAGCGGGGAAATTTATCCTGAGTGGCAAACCATTTCTGCTGTCAGAGGTACCGAAGGAGAAATCACGCATTTTGTGTCTGTGTTCACGGATATCAGCATACGCAAAAAAACCGAAGCGCTGATCGAAAACCTGGATTTCTATGACCCGCTCACGCAATTACCGAATCGAAAATTATTGCTCGACCGCTTGCATCAGGCACTGGCACTCTCGATGCGCACCGGCCACCAGGGGGCTTTGCTGTTTGTCGATCTTGACGATTTCAAGAGCATCAACGATTCGCGCGGTCACCCGGTAGGCGACCAATTCCTGATCGAAGTCGCCTGTCGGCTGAAAAACTGTATTAGGGAGGGCGATACCATTGCCCGACTGGGCGGGGATGAATTCGTGGTGTTGCTGGAAAATCTGGACGACGACGCGCAGGACGCAGCCACACAGGCTGAAGCGGTAGGTGAAAAAATACGCGGCATTATCGGCCAACCTTACCATATCATTGACCACGAGCAGCTGGCCCACGATCTTTACAGCACCGCCTGCATCGGTCTGACCCTGTTTTGCGGAACACAGTTTTCCATGGAAGAATTGCTCAAGCGGGCGGATGTCGCGTTAAACCAGGCCAAGTCTGCCGGACGCAATAGTTTGTGCTTCTTCGATCCGGATATACAGCAAGCGGTGTCTGCGCGAGTAGCCCTTGAATCCGAGTTGCGCCATGCACTCTCCGAACCTGATCAGTTTGTGCTTTATTATCAGGCTCAGGTCGATTCCGCCAACCATCTGATCGGTGCCGAAGCACTGGTGCGCTGGCATCACCCGCAACGCGGCATCGTACCTCCCGTCGAATTTATCCCGCTGGCTGAAGAAACCGGGTTGATCCTGCCACTAGGTTACTGGGTACTGCAAACTGCCTGCAGACAACTGGCAGAATGGTCAGGCAGGCCATCAACCGAACATCTCACCGTGGCGGTGAATATCAGCGCCAAGCAGTTCCGACTGCCAACCTTTGTTGAAGAAGTGATGGCACTGGTCGAGCATTTTGGGGTAAACCCGGCCAGACTGAAACTGGAAGTGACCGAAAGTCTACTGCTTAACAATGTCGAGGAAATCGTCACCAAGATGGTTATGCTCAAGGAGCATGGTATCAGTTTTTCGCTGGATGACTTCGGTACCGGCTATTCATCGCTTTCCTACCTGAAACGACTCCCCTTATACCAGTTGAAAATAGACCAGTCCTTTGTCAGGGATATACTCACCGATAATAACGATAGCGCGATCGCAAAAATGATTGTCGCGCTGGCAAAAAGCATGAATCTGACGGTGATCTCCGAAGGTGTGGAAACCAAAGCGCAGCGCGAATTCCTTGAACAACATGGCTGCCATACCTTTCAAGGATATTTGTTCAGCAAGCCGGTTCCAGTGGAGGAATTTGAAAAGTTGATCACCGAATACGCACTGGGTTTGGTCGGGCAATAATTGATATTTTAGCAGAGCAAATTCTCCGCCGCATACAACTGGGCAATCGTCTCGCGTTCGCGTACCAGATGCACGGCATCGCCATCCACCATCACCTCTGCGGCGCGCGGTCGGGTGTTGTAATTGGAACTCATGCTCATCCCGTAGGCACCTGTCGAAAGCACCGCCAGCAGGGACATCGGTGCAATCGCCAGTTCGCGCGCATGACCGATAAAGTCGCCTGTTTCACAAATCGGGCCGACTACTTCATAAGTATCCAGCGGATGGTTTTCCTGGCTTAGCGGCAAGATTTCGTGATAGGCATCATACAAGGCTGGACGCATCAAGTCGTTCATCGCACAGTCCAGAATCGCAAAATTCTTTTCCTCACCATGTTTCAGATATTCCACGCGACTGAGCATGAGGCCGGCATTGCCAACCAGTACCCGCCCGGGTTCGAGCAGCAACTTTTCAGTACGCCCCTGCAACGCACCTTGCAGAGCAGCAACATAGGCGGCAATCGATGGCGGCGTCTCGTCGTGGTAACGGATGCCAAGGCCTCCGCCCAAATCAATATGCGCGAGGCGGATGCCTGCTGCTGCCAGCGCATCAACCAGTACCAGTATTTTTTCGATGGCGGCCACAAAAGGACTCAATTCGGTCAACTGAGAACCAATATGACAATCGATGCCGGTAATCTGCAGATTCGGCAAGTCACGCGCCCGCTGGTACAGGGCGAGCGCATCCCCATAGGCCACGCCAAATTTATTCTGTTTCAGTCCGGTTGAAATGTAAGGATGGGTCTTCGCATCTACATCCGGATTCACGCGCAGACTGATGGGGGCAACCTTGCCCATTTCACCCGCCACCCGGTTAAGCCGTTCCAGTTCGGCAGCAGATTCGACGTTGAAACACAAGATGCCAGCTTGTAACGCCAGACGCATTTCCGCCTCTGTCTTGCCGACACCGGAAAAAACCACCTTTTGTGCCACGCCCCCGGCGGCCAGCACGCGCTGCAATTCACCGCCCGAGACGATGTCGAAACCTGCCCCCAGACGTGCAAATATATTCAAAATCGCCAGGTTGGGATTGGCTTTTACCGCATAACAAACCAGATGCTCCGTGCCTTGCAAGGCCTGGGCAAACTGATTATAGCCGTCTGTCAACGCGGCGCGAGAATATACATGACAGGGTGTACCATAGTTTTGTGCGAGCTCGGTCAGCGATACTTGTTCGGCGTAAAACTGCCGATCCTGGTAATAAAAATAATCCTTCATGGGGCTTTGTCCTGTAATGTAGGGGGTACGGCAGGGGCGATGAGCGGTCCTTTATGTCCGCAGCCTTGCAGCAGTAACACAAAAAACAGCATAATGTATAGGCAAGAACGCATCAAGACCTCTCAAAAAAATGAATATAACCGATTATAAAGGCTGACCATGAACGAAAGCGAATTCAACCACCTGGCCGATGCCGCACTGACCTGCATCGAGACAGCCAGCGACGACTGCGGTGTCGAATGCAATCGCAGCGGAAACCTGCTCGAAATCGAATTCGAAGACGGGCAAAAAATCATCATCAACCGCCATGATGCCAACCAGGAAATCTGGGTTGCCGCAAGATCCGGTGGCTTTCATTATCACTGGCAGGACGAAGCCTGGTTCAGCAAGCGCGACGGCAGCGAACTGTACGCCAAAATAACCGAACTATTTACCGCACAGGGTGAAAAAATCGCTTTATTTCACTCGCCCGTGTTACGTTAAAGTGCAATCCGCTTGAGCTCACGGCGTAAATTTGCATAATTCGGACACACACTGCTCACCACTTTCCAGAATGCCGGAGAGTGGTTCATTTCTTTCAGGTGTGCCAGTTCATGCACCACCACATAATCGATCAGCGGCAGCGGCAATTTGATCAGTTGCCGGTTCAGGCGTATCGTGCCGCGCGCGGTGCAGCAACCCCACTGCTTTTTCGCTGAAGAAAGCCTGAGCACGCCAGGAGTTACTCCCAGCAATGCGGCATAATGCGCCACGCGTTCCGCAAATAACCGTTTTGCTTGCTCCTGCCACCAGCGTGTTACCTGACGCTCGATTTTTTCCGCACTACCGTCGCAACCGACGCGCAATTCCTCTTCATACCTGACCGTGCCAGATAAACCGGGCAGCACGCACAGGCGCAAACTTTGACCCAGGAAAGGCACGCCCTCGCCCGCTGCCCAGCGCATTGGCGGCGGCTTTTGCCAGTTGCCCAACTTTTCCACCACCCACTCTGCCTTGTCCTGCAACACCTTATGCAGCCATTTTTCAGAGGCACTAGCGGGCACACTGACAGTAAGACCCCGATCATCAATGCGCAAACCTATGCTATTGCGCTTGCTGCTGCGCTTCAGGGTAAAGGCGATATTCTTGCCCGCCAGCAAGGTCTCACGCTGTTCAACCTGCGGTGGTGCTATAAAATTCCGTAACCCATTGAACATTAATGCGGTAGCCGGGTAATCTCGTTCTCGATCCATGCTTCAACTTGCGCATTGATCTCATCTGCCTTGAGATTTCGAGTGTCAATGGGGGCACCGATACTCATGGTAATCAGTCCGGGATGCTTGAAGAAGGCATTACGTCCCCATAGCCGACCGGCATTGTGTGCGACAGGTACCACCGGAGCACCGCTGCTGGCCGCCAGCAAGGCACCTCCAAACTTGTATTTGCCGCGCTGACCATACTGAATACGCGTGCCCTCGGGGAAGATCACCACGCAGAAACCGTGCGCCAGGCGCACCTTACCCAGCTTTAACAATTGCTTGACTGCACCTTTACCATCACTACGTTTGATCGCGATGGGACTGGTCAATGCCAGCGCCCAACCGAAAAAAGGAATCCACATCAACTCACGCTTTAGCACCCAAACCTGCGGCGGAAAAATTATTTGCAGTGCCAGCGTTTCCCATGCCGATTGATGCTTGCACAAGATAATGCAAGGTTCAGCAGGAATATTTTCCAAGCCAAGCACCTCGTGGCGGATGTTACACACCAGGCGCAACAAAAACAACATCAGCCTTGCCCATTGAGAGACGATACGGTAGCGCGTGTGTGGATTAAAAGGAAAGGTCAACAAGGCCAGTGTCGAAAAAATCGGCGTAAGGATAATTTGCAACAGCAAGTAAATAAACGAACGGATGTAGAGCATAGGGTTAATGGCAGCTTAACAGGAAAATTTTAATTCAGGATAGGAGTATCGCATCAACCACCGCCGCCAGATCAGGAAAAGCCTGCGTACCTTGCGGCAAATTTCCGGCATCCAGGGTTTTTTTCCCTTTGCCGGTCAGTACCAGAAAGGGTTGTGCGCCCAGTGCTGCGGCAGGTTGCAGATCGCGTAGTGAATCACCTACCACCGGTACATTTTTCAAAGTAGTCAGGTTGTAACGTTCCGCAATTTCTTCAAACAGTCCGCTTTTGGGTTTGCGGCAATCGCAATCAGTTTCGTTCATATGCGGGCAGAAAAATACCGCATCGATATGCGCACCGACCTGCGCGCAGGCCTTGTGCATCACGCCGTTTATCGCATTTAACCCCGACATATCGAACAAGCCGCGCCCGATCCCAGACTGATTGGTCGCCACTACCACGCGGTAATCAGCCTGATTCAATCGAGCAATCGCTTCCAGGCTGCCTGGAATAGGTTTCCATTCTTCAGGTTTTTTGATGAACTGTTCGGAGTCGTAATTGATGACGCCATCGCGGTCGAGAATGATCAGTTTCATACTTAGCCCATCGTGCCTTGGTTAATCATAAGTGGCTCAGCAAACCAGCCTGGAAATATCCGCGACACGATTCATCGCACCATGCATTTCTGCCAGCAATGCCAAGCGGTTACTGCGCAATTTTTCATCGTCCACATTCACCATCACCTGCTCGAAAAATGCATCTACGGGTGCGCGCAATCCGGCGAGGAATTGCAGACTGGCGGTGTAATTGCCAACCGCAAAGGCAGCATCAGCCTTGGGTGAAATTTCGGATAGCGCCTGATACAAGGCTTGTTCGGCGGGATCCTGCAACAGAGAGAGTTCAACCTTGCCCGCCGTTTCAATTTCGGCCTTCTTCAGTATATTGCCGACGCGCTTGTTGGCAGCGGCCAGCGCTGCGGCTTCCGGCAACGCGGCGAAGGCACGAACCGCCGCGAGACGTTTGGGTACCTCGGCCAATAGTTGCGGACGTAAACAAAGCACCGCATCCACTTCCTGTGCGCTATTACCCTGTTCGCGCAAGGAACCTGCCAGTCGGTCGTAAATGAATTCGGCAAGAGCCGGATCGACGGTATTTCGCTCGAAGGAGGCGGCTGCATTCAGCAAAAGAGTATCCAGTGGCAGCGGCAATTCTTTTTCGATCAGCATGCGAATCACCCCCAGTGCATGACGACGCAACGCAAAAGGATCCTTGTCGCCGGTCGGAATCAGCCCTATCCCGTACATACCCGTCAGAGTTTCAAGTTTATCGGCCAAGGCGACACAGATGCCGACCGCGTTTCCGGGTAGTTCATCGCCCGCAAAACGGGGTTTGTAATGATCTTCGATGGCATAGGCGATCTCCTCCGACAGTCCATCGTGTTGCGCATAGTAGCGTCCCATGATGCCCTGCAATTCAGGGAATTCGCCGACCATGTCGGTGAGCAGGTCTGCCTTGGCCAACTGTGCTGCCTGCCCTGCCTGGGTGGCTAGTGAATCGTTTGCCGATTGCAGGCCGATGGCACGCGCGATGGCTTGCACCCGCTGCACGCGCTCACCCTGAGTGCCCAGTTTATTATGGTATACCACCTTCGCCAGTCCCGGCACCCGCGAAGCCAGCGTTCTTTTACGATCCTGATCATAGAAGAATTTGGCATCCGCCAGGCGCGGTCGTACCACACGCTCATTCCCGCCGATCACCAGACCGGGATCTTTAGGCGAAATATTGGAGACGATCAGAAATTTGTTAGTCAGCTTACCGGTTTCATCCAACAGGGGAAAATATTTCTGATTGGCTTTCATGGTCAAAATCAGACATTCCTGCGGCACTTCGAGAAACTCGCTTTCGAACTGGCCAATCAGTACATTGGGACGTTCGACCAGCGAAGTCACTTCCTCCAGCAAGGCTTCGTCAATAATATGCTGCCCCCCGGCAAGCGCTGCAGCCTGTTGCAGTTGCCGGGCAATCTCGGCGCGACGCCTGTCAAAACTTGCAATTACCGCCCCCTGCTGCTCCAGTTGCGTTGCATAACTGTCGGCAGTTTCGAATACCACCGGCTCCATCAGCGCTTCGAAGCGATGGCCGTGGGTATTTCGACCCGCCTGCAAACCCAGCGCCACAACCGGCACAATCTCGTCGCCATATAGCGCTACCAGACCATGCGCCGGACGCACGAAGCTCACGCTGCTCCAGCCATCGGCCAGTTGATAACTCATCACCTTGGGGATGGGCAGCTTTGCGATGGCGCTATCCAGTGCCGTCTGCAAGCCTGCCGTCAGTAACGCACCGGGCATTACGCTGTCGTAATACAGCGCTTCAGCCTTGCCGTCCATCGCACGCCGCAGCGGCGGAAAGCCGACGATGCCCAGACTCGACAGTCTTTTAAGCAGGGCAGGCGTCGCATAACCTTCGGCATTCAACCCGACCGCAACCGGCATCAGCTTTTGTGATACCGGCTTATCTGCCGCCTTGCTTAGCACATTACTGACATGCACCGCCAGACGACGCGGCGAGGCAAAAGCGGTTACCACCGAATCACTACCCGCCAACCCCTGTGACTCAAGGCTAGCTGCTAACACACCGGCAAAACTCTCACCGAGTTTCTTCAAGGATTTGGGTGGCAGTTCTTCAACGCATAATTCAACCAGCAAGTTACTCATGCGGCTTCTCCTTCTGCACGGGCAGTCTGCTTTTCGATTTTCGCCAAGACTTCCTCGGCCCAGGCTTTGGGTGCCATCGGAAATCCCAGGCGTGCGCGACTGTCAAAATAACTTTGCGCGACACTGCGTGCCAGATTGCGGATGCGTCCGATATAGGCGGCGCGCTCTGTCACCGAAATCGCTCCACGCGCATCCAGCAGATTGAAGCTGTGCGCCGCCTTCAACACCTGTTCGTAGGCGGGCAGAGCCAGTTTCTGTTCCATCAGGTACTTGGCCTGTTGCTCGTGGCTGCCAAAGGCGCCCAGTAAAAAGTTCACATCGCTATGCTCAAAGTTGTAAGTGGACTGCTCGATTTCGTTCTGGAGGAATACATCCCGATAACTAATGCCGGGAGTCCAGGTTAAATCGAAAACATTTTCCACGCCTTGCAAATACATGGCAAGCCGTTCCAGACCATAGGTAATTTCACCGGTAATCGGCTTGCAATCGATGCCACCTACCTGCTGAAAATAGGTAAATTGGGTGACTTCCATGCCGTTTAACCAGACTTCCCAACCCAACCCCCAGGCACCGAGGGTCGGATTTTCCCAGTCGTCCTCGACAAAACGAATATCATTTTGTTTCAGATCAAAACCGAGCGCCTCCAGTGAGCCCAGATACAGGTCGAGAATATTTGCAGGAGCAGGTTTAAGCACTACCTGGTACTGGTAGTAATGCTGCAAACGATTCGGGTTTTCGCCATAGCGACCATCCTTGGGGCGGCGCGAAGGCTGTACATAGGCGGCTTTCCAGGGTTCAGGACCCAGTGCGCGCAAAAAAGTTGCGGTATGAGAAGTGCCGGCACCCACTTCCATATCGTAAGGTTGCAGCAGCGCGCAACCTTGTTTGTCCCAGTAACTTTGCAAGTTCAGTATGATTTGTTGAAAGCTAAGCATCGATTATTTTCAAGGCAATGACAGATACGCGCATTTTACCGGTTTTCGGCGTATTCCGTCAGTTGAATGTTGGGCAACGAAAACAACATACCTGGAACAGGCAGCGACTCCAGGCAATCACGGGGTCACAATCACGGGGTCAATCACGGGGTCAGTGCGGCTAGGCAAGGTCGTGAATTCCAGCGGGTGAGAGTCCCGCTCCAGCAAGGCAGGCCAGCCACTGGATAGAGAACTCTGGGTCGGCGGGGGTAATCC
>CAIRBC010000071.1 GCA_903876685.1 uncultured Nitrosomonadales bacterium
AGACTCATGAGCCTGGGAGATCTTCTACCACCCTTTAACCTCATTGGTAATTGCGTAAAGTGTAAACCGAGAAATGAAGGATGCCCACTTATCACAGATTTCTCTTGGAGGAAATCGAACTTGCTGATTTTTTAGGAACACTGATATCGGTTATTAACTCAAGATGGCGTAGCGGCAAATCATTTCGAACGGGCTTCAATCCAGGCTTTGGCGCGGCGCTGCCCTTCGCTAATTTGTTCTGTACTCATCAGGGATTCTGAATATTCGAGGTTTTTTATGGCTGCTTGATCTTGCTGAGAGGCAGCCAGCTTAAACCACTTGTAGCCTTCCAGGTAATCTGCTTCCACTCCCTGGGCAGTCACATACATCAATCCCAATCGGGATTGTGCGCTGGCTATGCCTTGCTCTGCCGCTTTGCCTATCCAGTAAAAGGCACGCTCAAGATTCTGCTCAATACCGCGTCCCTGGCTATACATCAACCCCAGATTATATTGTGCCTCAACATCATTCTGCTCAGCCGCTTTTGACCACCAGCATACCGCTTGTGCGCTGTTGTCGTCGCCTTCACTGCGCGCATAAATGGATGCCAGCGTAGACTGAGCCGCAGCATAGCCGTTATCAGCAGCCTTGCGACACCAGTGAGTAGCCTGTTTGTGATCCCTGGGTATTCCGTCCCGACCATCGGCATAAATGCAGCCTAGTGCCCATTGTGCCTTGACATGATTCTGTTCAGCGGCCTTTAGATACCACTGTAAAGCCAGTAGCTGATCCTGACTGATGCCATTGCCATTATCAATCATTTCAGCTAGGGCATACTGCGCTTCAGCAATGCCCTGCTCAGCGGCTTTCTGGAAAAAAGACGCAGCAAGCGCAGCGTTGCCGGGATGGAAAAGACAACCCGCACGATACATGGCCATGGCATTGCCATTTTCGGCAGCCTTGAAATACCAGGACATAGCCTGTGGAATATCCTGAATGACACCCAGACCTGCGCTGTATTTGTCTCCCAAGGCCAGTTGAGCGACCACTTCACCTTTATCTGCGGCTTTGCGATACCAATTCACGGACAGCTGCTCCTGCCGGGTCTGCTCATAATATTCTGCCAGTTTTAATTGCGCTTTTACATGGTCTTGAGCAGCGGCTTTCAGATACCATGATTCAGCCAGAGTCATATCCTGTGCAATACCCAGACCCTGTTCAAGCATCATCGCCAGATAGTATTGCGCGTTAGCATTTCCTGCCTCTGCGGCTTTAGCCCACCATGACACGGCCTGTCTGCTACTCTTGGCGATTCCCTTACCGCTGGCGTAGGCCACGCCTAACGCATTTTGTGCTGCGGTGTGTCCCTGTTTAGCGGCTTTCTGGAACCAGCTGACGGCTTGTGCCAGGTCTTGAGCAACCCCTCGACCACTGACGTAAAGATTTCCGAGCAAAAATTGAGCTTCGGCAAATTCTTGATCGGCTGCTTTTTTATACCAGTGCAAGGCAAGCGGATAACTCTGGGTGCAAGCTTCTCCCAGTTCATGTTTGCGACCCAATAGACACTGTGCCTCGGCGACCCCCTTTTCTGCGGCACTGCGATACCATTCGGTGGCGACATTCTCAAAGCCACTCTCAAACACTTTGGCCAGCATCAGCAGATCCTTGGGATCAATGCTTTCACTGGCTTTCAGATACCAGCCTAGTCCCTGCAGCAAGTCCTTTTCTACACCCAAGCCGTTGAAATATATTCTGCCCAAGGCGATTTGAGCCTCGGCAATACCCCGCTCTGCAGCCATCCTGTACCAGAGGATTGCCTCTTGCACCCTGGGCTTTTCACAAAGTTGTCCCAGTTTGAGTTGTGCACGCGGATCATTTCCTTCTGCCGCTTTCAGGTACCACAATTCAGCCTGTATCGGATCTGCTGCGACTCCCATTCCCAACTCGTACATTAACGCCAGATGGTATCGGGTATCGGGATCGCCATGTTCAGCGGCCTGATCCCATAAAGTATCATGCTGTTCCGGTTGTACGGCTGGTCTGTGGGCAGCCTGATGATCATGCCCTTGTTCTTCTGCCTTGAATAGTGCTACTTGGGCTGGCGCAAAATGTTGTGTGGCAGCCTCGCGGAACCAGTGTAAGGCCTCCGGCATATCAGGAATGGGGCTGCTAGCCAGCAAATTACCCAGTGCGTATTGCGCCGAGGCCAGTCCCTGATCAGCTGCCTTTTTATACCAGTGCAATGCCTGAAGCAAATCCTGTTCTTCATTTTTGGCGTATTCGGTACCCACTAGCAACTGCGCTTCGGCCAAGCCCTTTTCAGCTGCTTTTAATAGATAGGCTTGTGCGATATCCGGATGCGGCCTGGAATAAAATTTGGCAAGTTTGAATAGCGCTTTTGCATATCCCTGCTCTGCAGCCTTGAGATACCACGAATGCGCCTTCTGTAAATCCTGCATGACGCCGGCACCGCTGGCATGTTTGTTACCCAGCATATACTGGGCGGGCGCATAGCCGTTTTCGGCGGCTTTAAAATACCAGTGCAGAGCTTGTTGGAAATTTTGTGCAACCCCGATGCCGTTGGCATACATCAGGCCGAGCGTGTATTGTTCCTTGGGTTGCCCAAGCTCTGCAAATATTAAAGTGTCCTTGAAGGCGCGCGTTTCCCTGGTATCGGCGGCCATGGCTCAATGCGGCTTAAGTTTCGATGGCTCAGGGCTCATGCAATGATTCATCCATTGCCTTGGTCAGCGGCCACATGATGTAAGACAATACGGAGCGTTTTCCAACCAGAATTTCGGCAGTCATAGTCATGCCGGGTAACAGTTTGGCAAATTCGGGCATATTTTTAAGGCGCGAACTCGCCAGTTTGACCCGCCCAAGATAATACGCGTCCAGACCTGAGCCGGCAGTAGCATCCCGGTGGAAGGAGTCCTGACTGATATAACGAAGTTTCCCTTCGAGGGAGCCGTGTTTTTGAAAAGGATAAGCATCCACTTTGATGTGCGCGGCATCACCCGTCTTGACATAGCCCACATCCATCGAATCGATCTGTACTTCACCTTCCAGTTCAGCTTCCAAGGGTACCAGCGTAAAAATCTTTTCACCGCCCTGAGCGATAGAGCCTTGAGATAATTTGGCGATATCGAGTACCACTGCTTCAGCTGGAGAAGTTAAAGTGACCAATTTATGGCGCATATCGGCTTTCTGCAGCTGTTCATTTACCCCGTCTCGTTCGCGAGAAACATTCAATAACTCTTCCATCATTTTTTGTCGCCAGCCAGTCTCAAAAGCCTGTTTTTCGGCTTCGAGCGAGGCCAATTCACGCCTGATTTCAATTTGCCGGTTTCTCGCCATTTCAGTGCTACGTTCTGCTTCGATTCTTCTTTCCTGAGCTTCCAGCAATCGCGCACGAGCCGCTAATTTTTTAGCTACCAGATCCTGTTGCATAGCCTCAACTTCACGCGATATTTTAGCCTTGGCGGCTTGCGACTGTTCATCCCGTCGATTGGTTTCCAGGGTCGCGCGCAAGCGGCCTATCGATTCGGAAAGTTTACGCACTTGCGCATCATAACTGGCATGACGCTCGATGGATAAATTAGTCTGCAACTGGCTATCTGCATCGACACCGGCGGTACCCTGTTTGATGCCGGTAAGCGCGGTATCCAGCCATTTCATCTGGTTATCCAGGCTATGCAAACGGGTGATAAGCTGTGCTTCGTCAGAGGCGCTGAAGGTCGGATCAAGGGTTGCCAGTCGCTCGCCTTTTTTGACGATCTGGCCGATGTGGACATCAATACTCTGGATGATTGAAGTCTCAAGCGGTTGAACTACAATATTCGGCAGAGGGGTGATCAGCTTGCCATGGGTCACGACGATCAGATCAATATCCGATACCGAAGCCCAAATGACAAAGAAGACGAACGCCGTCACCATCACATGCAAGGTAATGCGTGCCACCACCGGTAAGGGTTTCTGCTCAATCGCGTCCGCATCAGGCAAAAATTCCAGTACCGTTGTTTCTACAGGCGCTTTGCGACTAAACCAGGATTTTTTGGCCTTCGCAGCACGCTTTACAGGTAACTTGTTTGTTGGTTCCATAGAGTCTGATAGGTTTCGCAACGGGTGAGTAATTCTTCATGGCGACCTATATCGGCCAGGCGTCCTTGCTGCATGACTAATATTGCATCGGCTTTTACCAGCGTCGAAAGGCGGTGAGAAATCATCACCACCGTCCGGCCTACTGCAATTTTGGACAGATTCCTGATAAATATGGCTTCGCTCTCGGGATCCAGCGCACTGGCGGCTTCATCAAGGATAAGTATACTCGGTCTCGACAAAAGTGAACGCGCTATAGATAAACGTTGCTTCTGTCCACCACTCAAGTTGGACGCATTTTCTTCCAGCATGGTATCGTAACCTTGAGGCAATCGTTCTATAAATTCATCTGCGCCGGCGGCCTGTGCGGAGGCCACCACTTCTTCAAAGGTGGCATCCGGCTTGGTTGCCGTAATATTCTGACGTACTGTACCCCGGAACAGAAAATTCTCCTGCATCACAATGCCTATCTGTTTACGCAAATGAGCCAGTTCTATCTCGCGTGCATCCAGCCCGTCAAACCGGACTACGCCATCCTGTACCGGATAGAGCCCCTGTATCAGCTTGGCGAGCGTAGTCTTGCCGGAGCCGCTGCGACCAACTATCCCCACGACAGAGCCGGCATGTATGGTGAAGGAGGCGCGATCCAGAGCGGTCGTTGCTGCGCCCGGATAGCGGAAGGTGACTTCGTCGAAGCGAATTTCTCCTTTGAGTAAAGGTCTCAAGCCACCCCCCCCGTGGCCTTCAGGCGCCCGGTTCATCACCTCTCCCAGTAGCTTGACCGAAACCATGGTTCCCTGATATTCGTTGATCAAGCCGACAATTTGCATCAAAGGGCCTGAGACTCTACCGGAAAGCATCTGAAAGCCGATCAGTACCCCGAGTGTCATAGTCTGGTCGAATACTCCTTGCGCCCCGATGAAAATGATGGTGACGGGCAACATCTTGCCTAGAAACCCGGTGACCGCGTTGCCCGTGATTCCGGTTTGGGATACCTTGAAATGCCGCGTGATGGATTCCGCCGACAACTGATCCCAGATCCGTCTTTGCACCGGCTCAATCGCCAGTCCTTTCACCGTGCGCATACCGTGGATGGTTTCGACCAGTAACGCCTGGCGTTTGCCTTCGGCCATATTGACTGCATCGAGCTGTCGTTTGTAGGTAGGCAGCAGGGCAACAATAATACCGGTAATCATAAAGGTGAATACCAGCACAATCAGCGACAATTTGAAGGAATAAAAAAACAGTAAAGGAATATAGACAATCAGCGACATCGTATCCAGCACCGTAAAAAACAACCGTCCGGTGATGAAGTTGCGTATGCCCTCAATGGTTGACATGTTGCGATTGACCACGCCGGCCGAGGTGGTCTCGAAATAATCAATGGGCAAGGAAAGCAGGTGACCGAATGCACGGCGCGTAATATGCATGTCAATCTTGTTGGTTGCCGAGAGTAGTAATATTTCGCGCAAATAACCGAATACAGATTCGAACAGTGACGCCGCGACGACACCGATGGTCAACACGGCGAGCGTCGATGCACTCTGGTGCACCAGCACCTTGTCGATGACCAGTTGAAAAAATATCGGTGCACCCAGACCTAGCACAGTCAAGCAGACTGCGGTGATGGCGATATCTCTGAAGGCGGCCTTTTGCTTTAATATCTCCGGGAGAAACCAGCGCAAGCCAAAAGGTTGGTTCTCATCGGTCAGTGAATGGTTGCGTTTGAGAAAAATAATCTCGCCGTCCCACATACTGCAAAACTTCTCACGATCTACCCAGACTGCACCTGCCATGTCGGCCGAAGGATCGAGCACCGCCACATGCCCTTCCTTACCAGTTTCGCCGGCATTGACGCCGACCACAATAATCCCCTTGCCATTGATCAGGCGTGCCATCGTGGGAAATACGCCTTTTTGCGCAAACAGCCCATTCCACGAAAGCTTTCTTTCGCTGGCTTTCAAGCCCATTTCGGCAGCCATGCGCAGCACCAAGGAGGTTTCTGGTTCCTCTTCTTTTAGTGCATATTCGTGAATCAACCGTTCCGGATTGACCTGCAAGCCATGGTGTTGAGCAATAGCCGTAAGGCATTGGACGACGGTATGGGAAAACTTTTCAGCCATTGTTTATCCTTTATCCAGGCTGGTTTTGATGTTGGCAGGTGCAACATTTTTAACGGCGGCTGATGGTACTAATGATTTCACCGGGTCGGACAAGGCACCGGTTAGACCTTTTGTGGCAGGTGAGGCGACCACTGTCTCATCCGATTGGGACGACACGACACGGCAACGCTGGTAGTTTGCCTGTAGTGTTGCACAAAGTTCAAGAGCGCTATCAGGTGTTGCAAACTTGCTGATATACAAACGATACCATGCCATTCTACCCTCCGTGCTGTCCTCGACCTTGCCTTGCAGGCGTGGTCGTAGGAACAGATTTTTCATCTGTTTTGAATAGCGCGTTCTGAGATCACGCCAGGTTGAGTCTATGGTTGCGCTGTGATAAAGACCGGACAGCTCGACCTGCCAGTAGGGAGTAGACGAGTCTTCAGGCACAGCGTCCCAGTCTACTCCGGTAAAGAGTTTTTTAGTGGTAACGCCAGGGCTTTGATTTTTAGCGGTAAGCGGGCGAACTCCTTTTCCGGGCATTTGATCAGATGCACTGAAGCCGCCGCCCAGCGACTGGAAAAGTGAAATATAACCCTTGAACAGAGTCATTCTGACTTGCTGGTATTCTTCCTGTTGACGGTAATAGGCACGTCTGGCTTCGAGCAAAGCCATATAGTCGATGCTGCCAATCGCATAAGCTTCTGCACTGTTTCCCCAGGCTCGTCGTGCGGTCGCCGTGACTTTTTGCTGCACATTCAGGCGCTGACTGGTCAGCCTGATGTTGGACAGGGCATTCTCTACTTCGCTTACTGCCTGATAAATGGTGCGTGCATAATTTTCGACCATTTCTTCGTGAACAGCCTGAGCATTCTCCTTCTGGCTGGCCAGTTTCCCGCTGTCAAAAATACTCACGGTGACATTGCTGATCGCATTCCAGAATAGTGCCGAAGGCTGAAACAGTTGTGCCATTGCAGCGCCGCTATAACCCGCCTGTGAAGTGAGATCCAGTGGCGGCAGTATCCGTGCCCGGGCGACATCGACATCAGCATCGGCGGCAAGCAATCTGGCTTCAGCCATTCGCACATCCGGACGCCTGAATAGTAAGGAAGAAGGTAAGGCGGGCACGACGCTCGGAAGATAGAGTGCGTCCAGACCACCATTGGAAAGTTTTAGTGACTCAGGCACGGTGCCCACCATGAAGGCGATACTGCTAAGCGCTGATTCGCGTTGTTGTTCCAGGGTATGTAAGGCTGAGCGAGCCGAAAAAAAGGTCATTTTCTGCTGATCCAGTTCATTCACCGTCGCATCCGCGACATTAACACGCACCTTGGTCGCGGTCAGCATGCTGCGCAATACCGCTTCCGTTTTACCGGCTAGTCGCAGGCGGTCATTCAAGGACAGCAGTTCAATATAATTGGAAGCCAGTCCGGCGGTCATGTTGCGTTGTACGTTATCGCTCTCAAACGCGGCTTGCCAAAGCTGGTATTTTGCCGACTCAGCCGTAGAACTCTGTTCGCCCCAAATGTCCACGCGCCAATTTCCGAGCAAGCTGGCCTGATAAGATTTTTGTTTAGTATTACCGGCTGTGCCCGTTCCTACCGGGATACTGCCCACCGATTCACCCAAAGGAGCGGTGACAGTCGGAAATATCCCGGCATGCGCCTGATCAGACCTGGATTTCGCCTGCGCAAGACGTATAGTCGCAATACGTACGTCCGAGTTATTGGCCAGTCCACGGTCAATCAGTTCAATCAATTCTGAATTTCCGAAAGTGCGCCACCACTCCTCCAGATTGGCTTGTTGCGCAGCCTCTGCGGATTTGGTGACTTTATTCGCTTCCACTGGATCTGCTTCGTCATCCAGATCGTCTACCGATTCAGGAGTATTTTTATACTGCTCAGGCAAAGCTACCTTGGGTACATCGTAGCCGTCCCGTTTAATTGCGCATCCGGCCAGAGACAGGGAGCATAGGCACAGGCATAACAGTATCTGCCACCTCTCCAAGCCGGTTGCATTATTCCGTCCGACCGTTCGGCTGGATAATTTTGCTATTGTTAGAAAAAGATTCAGAATAACCTCACTATAACCAAGGCGGCTTCAAGCCCCAATTGCAAAAGATTGAATTCTGCTTCCGCATTTCCCGTTGCGGCTATTGAGAAAGATAATTAGTTTATCGAAACGGCCCGCTTGATGCCCGACCTCAATCCTTTGATTTTTTAAAAACTGCCCTTAAAGTTGAAGAAAATGACTTCAAATGGCTCTGACATTCAATGCTAAGCTGTTTTAACGGGTAAGCATGCGGCAATTAGACGGCGTAATATGCTCTTGTTCATGGAATCAATTAAATGCAGAATGTTCTTGAGTTTACTTCAAGGTTGGTTGGCCGGCAGCGCTAACGGTACGATTGAAGCAATAGCTGAATCAGTGGATAATCCGCGGTGTCAGTTACTGACTTTTGGAGACTATCGATCGTGTCTTGTGTTTAATTATGCATAAATTCATTAGTACAACGTTGGTTGATCGCATAGATGCGTTACTGCCGCAAACGCAATGTACCCAATGTGGTTATGCTGGCTGCAGACCCTATGCTGAGGCCATGGCTGCCGGGGAAGCCAGTATCAATCAATGCCCACCGGGCGGAACAGCAGGCATACAACAACTGGCTGCCTTGCTGGGTGTCGAATTCAAGCCGTTTGCCGAAGGGGTGGTACAGAAACCGTTAGCGGTCGCTTGCATAGATGAGTCACTGTGTATAGGTTGCACTTTATGTCTGCAAGCCTGCCCGGTGGATGCCATTGCAGGTGCGTCAAAGCAGATGCATACCGTGATCGCAGATGAGTGTACCGGTTGTGAACTTTGTGTAGCTCCTTGTCCGGTGGATTGCATTAGCATGAAACCCTTGAATCGCTTGTATTCTGATCAGGCTCATCGTGACGCAGCACGGCAACGCTACCAGTTTCATGTATTACGCCTCTCACGCGACAAACGTGAAAAGGCTGAGAAATTGGCGCGCCAGCCTTCAGTAAGCCCTGATACTCAGGCGTTGATCCAGGCGGCAATGCAACGTGCCAAGGCTCAGGCAAGTGCAGTTCAACCCGCGAATACCGGACAATTGACCTTGGAGCAGCAGGCACAGATTGCCAAAATTGATGCGCGACGTGCCGGGGCGGGTGTGACTGCCAAAGTCGATACCGACAAGGAATAGCTTGAGCCCTGCCAACATACTTGAGATTTTTTCTCGCTTTAGAGCCGCCAACCCGCATCCGGAAACCGAGCTGAAATTCTCATCTCCGTTTGAATTGCTGGTAGCGGTATTATTATCTGCTCAGGCTACCGATGTCAGTGTCAATGCCGCCACCCGGCAGCTGTTTCCGGTGGCGAATACGCCGGCTGCGTTACTGTTGCTGGGTGAAGAAAGGCTGCGTCAGTATATTCAGCATATTGGTCTGAATCAGACCAAAGCCAGGCATTTGATGCAGACTTGTCATCAATTATTGGAACAGCATGGCGGCGAGGTGCCGCAAAGCCGCGAGGCGCTGGAAGCCTTGCCTGGCGTAGGCCGCAAGACTGCCAATGTGATTCTGAATACGGCCTTCGGCTGGCCGGTGATTGCGGTGGATACTCATGTGTATCGTGTGGCAAACCGTACTGGTCTGGCACCCGGCAAAAATGTGCAGGAAGTGGAAAACCGTCTGCATATAGTAGTCCCTGAAGCCTACAAACAAGATGCCCACCATAGTTTGATACTGCACGGCCGCTATGTCTGTGTTGCGCGCAAACCCAAGTGTGGTGCATGCCTCATCCGCGACCTGTGTGAATATACAATGAAAGAGACTTGATGTTTTTTAATCCCAGCCGTTTTGATGCACGAAATTTTTTATTCGAATCATGGAATAAACGCCGGTCAGGCGCATTACTCACCCCACTGGAAGATCTGGCCGCGCAACTCATTGCCAAGCATCCTG
The DNA here is from genome assembly GCA_903876685.1 of uncultured Nitrosomonadales bacterium. GTDB lineage: Bacteria > Pseudomonadota > Gammaproteobacteria > Burkholderiales > Gallionellaceae > Gallionella. The sequence continues at coordinate 10,148 of CAIRBC010000071.1, forward strand.
AATATCATCCCGTTCTGGAAAACCCGGAAGGACATCAGGATCAGGACTATTTGCCTGAACAGGGGGTTGCTAACCCGTTTTTGCACCTGATGATGCATCTCACCATCGAGGAGCAGCTATCCATCGACCAGCCGACAGGAATACGAGCTCATTTCTTGCGTCTGACGCGGCAATATGACTCCGAACATGAGGCACAACACCGTATGATGGAATGTCTAGGTGAAATGCTCTGGTTGGCGCAGCGTAATAGTACCAGTCCTGATGCTCAAATTTATCTTGATTGCCTGGGGAAACAAGTGTAGCCGGATGCAAGCCAAAGGAATCCGGGATTCATGGCGAGCTATCGATAAATTTTACTGGCTCTTTGCAATTTCAAGCTCGGCTGCGATCCAATAGTCAGAAGCTTTTCCGGCGAAGCCGTCTCGCTCGGCAATATAATAGGCGGCGGTCTGCACCATGCGATAACGTTCTTCTGCGGTGGGTTCGGTCGCGGTGGGTTCGGACACGGTGGGTTGGACTGCTATGGCTTCAACAGGTTTGTTTGCGGCGACTTTTTTGGGCGATTTTTGAGGTTTAGCGGCTACCGGTTCTGGAGTTGTCTCTGGCTTGCTGGTAGGGGTGCTTTCTATTGCTTTGCTTTTGGCTACTTTTTTGGTGGCCGCTTTTGCTTTTTGCTCTGTCATGATGCAAATCTCCTTGATGAGGTTCGTGAAACTTTAGTGAGCATACATAGTAGTAACGAAAGCCTTATACGTCAACCGATACCCTTGTCAGCTCCGGGTTGGTGCAAAAATCATTCGAAGAATAGCCGTGAAAGCGGTTATTTCAAATCGTTAAAAAAATTCTTGATCGCCTGCACACGCTGGTTCAGGTCACCGTATTTCAGTTCGATGCGCAGCTTGTCCTGTCCGATCATCTTGATGTGGCGCTTGCTCTGGATCATGCTGATTATTTTCATCGGGTCAATCGGCGGATTGGCGATAAACTGGAATTGTATCGAATCACTGGACGCATCCACCTTGCTGATACCCAAAGGACGCGCCGCAATGCGCAAGCGGTGGCTATCCAGCAGTGTCTGTGCAGGGGGCGGCAACAGGCCGAAGCGGTCAATCAATTCCTGGTGCATCTCGTCCAGAGCATCCGCTGTGGCGCAGTTTGCCAGACGTTTGTAAAGCACCAGTCGTTGATGAATATCGCCGCAATAGTCGTTAGGCAATAGCGCCGGGGTGTGCAGGTTAATCTCGGTGGTGATGCCCAACGGGTGCGTCATATCCGGTTCGCGACCCTGGCGCAAGGAGGCGATTGCGGAATTCAGCATATCTGTATAGAGCGAAAAGCCGACCTCCTGCATCTCGCCGCTCTGCGATTCGCCCAGCACTTCGCCTGCGCCCCTTATTTCCAGATCATGCATGGCCAGATAAAAACCGCTGCCGAGTTGTTCCATGGCCTGGATCGCTTCCAGTCGCTTCTTTGCCTGAGCGGTAAGCGCTTCGGTTTCCACTAGCAGGTAGGCGTAAGCCTGGTGGTGGGAACGGCCGACGCGGCCGCGCAACTGGTGCAACTGTGCCAGGCCGAAACGGTCGGCGCGGTTCATCAGGATGGTATTGGCAGTAGGTACGTCGATGCCGGTCTCGATGATGGTGGTACATAACAGTACATTGAAGCGTTGCTGGTAAAAGTCGCGCATCACCGCTTCCAGATCTCGTTCACCCATTTGACCGTGGGCGATGCGGATGCGGGCTTCGGGCAGCAGCAGTTCCAGTTTTTCCGCCATGTTGGCGATGGTATCCACTTCGTTGTGCAGAAAATAGACCTGACCGCCGCGCTTCAGTTCGCGCAGTACCGCTTCACGGATGATGCCTGCGCTATTTTGTGCGACAAAGGTCTTGATCGACAAGCGGCGTTGCGGTGCGGTGGCGATTACCGAAAAATCGCGTAGTCCTTCCAGAGACATTGCCAGAGTGCGCGGAATCGGTGTGGCAGTCAGCGTCAGTACATCCACCTCGGCACGCAACGCTTTCAACCGTTCCTTCTGCTGAACGCCAAAACGGTGTTCCTCGTCAATAATGACCAGACCCAGGTTATGAAATTTAACATCCTTTTGAATCAGTTTGTGGGTGCCGATAATAATGTCCAGCTTGCCCTCACTCATTTCCTTCAGGGCGGTGGAAGTCTCCTTGGCAGAACGGAAGCGCGAAAGTTCCGCCAAGCGCACCGGAAAATCGGCAAAGCGGTTGGAAAAGCTCTGAAAATGTTGTTCTGCCAGCAGCGTTGTAGGCACCAGTACCGCGACCTGTTTGCCGTCCATCGCAGCAATAAAGGCGGCACGCAACGCCACTTCAGTCTTGCCGAAACCGACATCGCCGCAGACCAGTCTGTCCATCGGTTTGCCGGATTGCAAGTCGCTGAGCACCGCCTGAATGGCGGCAGCCTGATCGGGCGTTTCTTCGAAGCCGAAGCCAGCCGAAAATGCCTCATAGTCATGTGGCATCAACTTGAAGGCATGACCCTTACGTAGCGCGCGTTGAGCATACAGATTGAGCAATTCGGCGGCCGTGTCGCGCACCTGTTGCATGGCGCGACGTTTTGCCTTCTCCCAGGAAGGTGTGCCCAGTTTGTGCAACGGAGCTGTTTCGGGAGCGCCTCCGCTATAGCGACTGATGACATGCAGTTGTGCGACGGGCACGTAGAGTTTGTCTCCGCCTGCATATTCCAGCAACAAAAATTCGTTTTCGCCTTCGCCAAAATCCAGGTTGACCAGTCCATGATAACGCGCAATCCCATGCTGTTCATGCACCACCGGATCATTGGGCTTGAGTTCTGACAAGTCGCGCAACATGCCTTCGACATTGCTTTTCTTGGCTGACCGGGCGGCACGGCTTCTGGGTTGAGCCGCATAAAGCTCGGTTTCGGTGATCAGCGCGATATTCTCACTGGACAGGATAAAGCCGCCATGCAGTGTGCCTACGCCGAGCATGAAGCGCTCATTGCGGGTGACGAAGTCTGCATAATGGTCACAGTTGACGGGTGTTAGAGCATACTCACGCAAATAAGCTGCCATGATCTCGCGACGCCCTAAACTGTCGGCTAGCAGCAATACGCGTCCCGGGTAAGCTTGCAGAAATTTTGCGAAATCCAGTGTCGGGTTTTCAGCACGGCGGTTGACCGCAATAGTGGGAATGGCCGTTGTGGCGCATTTCAGATTTCCCTCGCCAGTCGCTTCGGAAATATTTGAAAGTATATCCAGGCGTGCAAAATTCTTGAGGCGAATGAAAAATTGTTCAGAACTGAGGAATAGTTCTTTAGGTTCAAGCAACGGGCGCTGTGGATCGCCTCTAAGCAGGTTGTAGCGGGAAGCCTCATCACGAGTGAAAGCGTTAATGGCCTCACTCACCTCATGATGCAGGCACAAGGTGGCATGTTTGGGCAGGTAGTCAAACAAAGTCGCGGTCTGCTCATAGAACAGCGGCAGGTAATATTCGATTCCGCTGGGTGCGATTCCTTTGCTGACATCCTTGTAAATGCGTGACTTGGAAGGATCACCTTCGAAGCGTGCCCGAAAATTCTGCCGGAAACAAGCTTGACCTTTCTCATCCAGTGGAAATTCTCGGGCTGGCAGCAAGCGGATTTCAGGAACGGGGTATAGCGTGCGCTGAGTATCCACGTCGAAGGTGGCAATGGTTTCAATCTCGTCGTCGAACAAATCGATGCGGTAAGGCAGCACGCTGCCCATCGCAAACAGATCGACGATGCCACCGCGCACGCAATACTCGCCCGGTGTGAGCACTTGCTGCACATGGCTGTAGCCGGCAATGGTGAGTTGATCCTTGAGTTGTGCAAGGTTCAATTGTTCTCCGCGCTTGAGGAAAAAAGTATAAGCGGCGAGATGTTCTACCGGTGGCAGCGGGTAGAGTGCGGTCGTCAGCGGCACGATTACGACGTCGCAGGCATTGCTGCGTATATGGTGCAAGGTTGCCAGACGTTCCGAGATCAGATCCTGGTGTGGCGAGAAATGGTCATAAGGCAGCGTCTCCCAATCCGGTAGCAAGTGCACGCGCAAGTCGGGGGCGAAAAAAGGAATTTCCTCAAGCAGGCGTTGCGCTTCCAGAGCATTGGCGGCGATCACTACCAGTGGCGATTTTTCGTTGGCGTATTGCGCCAGCGCCAGTGCATCACTTGAGCCATGAAGTTGGGTATAGCGCGCACGGGTATGGGTAGACGAGAGCAGCATGGCAGTTTGCGACTGTAAAAGTTTCCCATTATAAAGTAATCAGGCGTGCATCCGGTGGCGCATCACCGAGGGTTAGGGTATATTTATCAGTAATATTGAAAGGCTGGAGGGGCTAACCATGAAAAAACTGAAAAATGAAACCGCCTTGTTCAAGGAGGCTTTACTGGCAGGGGTGAAATATGCTGAAGGAAGAGGGGTAGTCGAGTTTGAACCCACCGACTCGGCCAGTGAAAAGCTGTTATATATTTATCGGCTGCTGGTGCACGATAAAGTTATACAGGCCTTGCCGGAAGAGCAGGTGGCAGAAAAAACATTGCGGCATAAACTCTCACTCTGGTATGCCAAACAATTGCCCAAAGATCATCCTCTGTTAAACTGAATGGCCGTGTTAATTTAATTTTCAGGGTTGTCAACGCAGTGTAGCAATCCGTCGTTATACCCTTGCAAGATAAAAGTTAATTGGCAAAGAGCACAGAGTTGTTTAGAATCTTGGGCGAAGCGAAGATCTTCACATTATTTAAGAATTTTTAATCAAAAAACGGAGAGCAAATGAAATCGATTATTGTAAGCATGATTGCGGCGGCTGGATTGATGTTGGCAGGTAGCGCGTTGGCAGTCGATATGCCGGAACTTGCAAAAAAGAATAACTGTACTGCATGCCATTCGATCGAAAAAAAGGTGGTTGGTCCGGCATGGATGGACGTTTCCAAGAAATACAAGGGCGAAGCGGGCGCGAAAGCCAAGTTGGTTGCCAAGGTCATTAAGGGTGGTAGTGGAAATTGGGGTGCGATGCCTATGCCTCCCAACAAGCTGAGCGAAGCCGATGCAGGTACTTTGGTTGATTTCGTGCTGGGGCTGGCCAAGTAACAGGGTTGAATCCAGAATCGAAGAAGCCGGCTTACGCCGGCTTTTTTGTTAACGTGAAACACGCGTAGCGATCGTACTCTCCCTCGCCCGCTTGCGGGAGAGGGATGGGGAGAGGGAAACGGACATGGCGGTTTCATTACAAGGGGTGGCATCATTGCCATGTCCGTTAGCCCTATGGAAAACTGAATCAAACTTTTTATTGAGCCCAGATGCATGGGTCAAACCCACGATAATCCTCAGTCATAGCAACGCTTTAGCAACGCAAGCAAAATCCCAACCAGCGTCATCGCCCAGACGATGGCGGCGCCAGACGGCAGATCCAGCCAGGCAGACAGTAATAGCCCGACGGCATAACCTGCGATACCAATCGCAAAGGCATATGCCAGGCGATTTTGTAAAATTCGCCAGGTAGCGAGTGCCGGAACAATCAGGCTGGCAAATACCAGATAGACACCTACCAGTTGTACTGAAGCGGTAACCGCAACCGCGAAAAGCGCGTAAAATCCCAGATTGCCTAACGTCCATCTGCGCCATATCAACAAAATGACGGCACTCAATAGCGCAGTAACCATCAACTGGCTGCTGTTTACCCAAAGTATCTGTCCGACCAACAAATCTTTCAGGTGTTCGCCGGCATGAACATCGCGACTCATTAACAAAATACCTGCACTGGCAGCCAGTACAAAGGTCAGGCCGATACAGGCTTCCTTGACTTCGGCAAGTCGATACTCAATCCAGGCGAGCAGTCCGGCGCCGCAGAGCGCGCTGGCTGCGGCAATGAGCTGCACCAGCAAGGGTTTGTCGGTAAAACCCAGCAAACTTGCAATAACTACCCCTAAACCGGCAATCTGTGCCACGGCAAGATCGGCAAAAATTACCCCGCGCGCCAACACTTTCATGCCCAGCGGGATGTGTGTCGTCAGTACCAGCAAGCCCGCGATGAAAGCAGGGATTAGGATGGCGCTATCAATTGTGTCCATGTTTTGCTCCGGGTATCCTGGGTTTATTTTGCATTCAATGCCGCAAGCAGGCGCGCGACCGTGTCATCAAACAAGGCGTACAAATCACCAGATTGAGCTGTGCCGCCTACCGTGAACGGCAGCGCCACGGCAGGGATATGGGCACGCTCGGCTATCCATTCCGAGGGTCTGCCATCCTGATAAGCGGCACGTAGCACCATTTTTGCAGGATGGAGTTGTAATTCACTCTGTATTTTTGCCAGATGTGCAGCACTCGGTTCCATTCCGGGTTTGGGTTCGAGTTCTGCGATCTGTTTCAAGCCCAGCCAGTGGTTCAGGTAGGGGAAGCCTTTATGCTGTGCAATGATGGGGATTCCTTGCAAAATTGCCGCCTGCTTTTCCCATTTAACGATAGCAGCGCGCCATTGTTGATTGAAGGTGGCGAGCAATTGCTGATAATACGCGCTGTGTGAAGGATCCAGTTGGCTCAGCCGTTTGCTGAGTGCATCGGCGATCGGTAGAAAGTTGCGAGGATCCGTCTGAATGTGCGGGTTTCCCGCCGCATGTACATCCCCGTCGGCGCGATCCAGGCGCGTGGGAACTTCCAGCATGTTCACATAGGATGCGGCCGAAAAGTTTCCGCTGCCACCAGGCTGAATAGCACTGTTGCCTGACTCGCGCAACACAACCGGCAGCCAGCCAATTTCCAGTTCCGCGCCGGTGCATACCAGCAGTTGAGCGGTTCGTGCACGGGCAATCAGGCTGGGGCGAGCCTGCACCTGATGCGGGTCTTGCAGCGGACCGGTAGCCGTGTAAATACTGGCCTGATTACCCGCAAGCAACTGAGTCAACGCAGCCCATTCCGGTTCGCAGGCAAATACGTTGAGCGCTGCATGGACGTTGCCACTGAGTAGCAGTAATAACAATAAAAAATTTTTCATGATGTTCCTGGATGGGTAATATTTAATATTGATGAGCGCCGTGTGCGCCCATACTTACAATATATTGCAAAAACAGCTGATTATCGGTCAATCCCTGCCGTGACTTGTCTAGCGCATATTGCAGGCGCAGACGGGTAAATTCACTGGGGTTGTAATCGGTCATCCAGCTAACACGTGCAGGATAAAATCCGTCATGACTGAGGACATTTCCCGCAATGTTTGCTCCTGCCACGGCGACGCCGGGATCAAGCTGGTCATAGCGTAAGCCGGTGCGCCAGGCAGGTGCAAACTGGAGCACAGTTTGCAGATACCAACCGCTTTGTGTGACCGAATAGTGGTCGCTGGCCAACGGAGTGTAAGTTAGCAGGCCGTTTTCAGAGCGGCGAAAATATTCTCCCTGTAGTTTCAGGTATCGCTGGCTAATATTGCCCTTAGGCGAGTATTTCCAGACCAGATCCAGCCCTGCGGTGTGACTGTCGCCGCTGAAAGCCGGTGAATTGCTGGTTAGCTGAGCATTTTCACGACCTGTCTGATACCAGGAGACACCGGCGCGCCAGCTGTTTTCGATGCCTATATCGTCTCCCAGGTGTAGAAACAGCACGGAGGCACCTGAGCCGTTGTTCTGGTTATGGGTGCCAGGGAAATTCAGGCCACGATTCAGTTCTCCTCCCAGTTCGATATAGCGATCGCTGGGCGCCAGCCATTTTAGTTGTACACCATCTTCGCCCAACTGGTTGTTCCAAAAGACGCGATACACCAGCGGTTGATCGGCGAAATCCCAGGTATGTGAATGTTGCTCATTGAGATAACCCAGTCCGGAAAAATAACGGCCGAATTTCAGGTTTAACCCGTTGCCGAGTGCACTGGTCTGTACAAAGGCATTTTCTACACTAATACCTCCTGCAGGATCAAGCGAGAAGGTCCCTACCCCCCTGAATTGTGGATCAATATTGGCGCTGATGCCAATTTCGGATTCTTTCAGGCTGAAACCTTTAGTATAACCATTGTTGTTTGGTGACAGGGTAAAACCGGTGACCGGTATCTCAGGGTCACGCTGCAATTGCCCATAGCTTCCTGACAGGATCAAGGAAATGGCTGGATTAAAGCTGTTTTCGCTACTGGCAGGGCTGGCGGCGCTGACTATAGGCGCCGGATTTTCGGCGTGATTGGCTTCCGCTTGTTGCAGTCGTTGTTCAAGTTGCGCGATACGCTGCTCGTAGTTTTGTTTCAATTCTTGAATTTGGGCGCGTATAGCTTGCAAATCAGCCTCGTTTGCAGCCAATACGGCCGGCGACAGACTTAAGAGCGCGGCAAGACCCGCACCTATAACTATTTTCATGTGTCACTCCTGAAAGCAATATAAAACACTCACGCTAAGGCATGAGAGGGTCGGATTAGCTACTCAGGTACGGGAGGGGCGCGTGCCGTGTAGGCGGTGTAGAGATTTGAGTGATAAGAATAATAACGGGGGAGATAGGGTGAATTGCAATTTTTGCTGATAGCCAGTGCGAGGTCGCTGCTGCCGATAGCACTGTCGATTTGTGCATAGAAATCGCATTGCTCACAGTGATGCTCTAAACTTTGTGGTGAATTCTGTTCTGCCAGTGCGTGGGAAATTCCATGCGTCAAGCCGCCCAGCTGTGCATACAGCAACGCGAAAATCAGCAGTAATCTGAAACACAAGGCATTTGGCATAGGGGGAAACAGGACTTTCTGGTTACATCAGTCAGTATTTGCTTTAATTAACACAGTTGACTCGATAACTGGTAAATAAGCTGTCATTCCCGTGCTCCGGGAATGACAGCGCTGTTCACCTTGCGGGTGGAGGCGGGGGTGGCGGATAGGGTGCCGCAGATGCCGGAGGGGCTGGTGGTGGCGTGTACTGTTGATGCGTCGTAAAGCCAGGCACCTGGTTACCCTTGGCATACATACATTGTTCATAGGATATGTCATAACGATGTTGTGCGTCATTCGCACCATGTGCACTATTGCCAGCACCGACCATACTGCCGACCGCCATACCCGCAGCAGCACCGCCACCAGCGCCATTATGTCCGCCACCCAATGCGCCGGCAACCGCACCTATCACCGTTGCAGCGGCTACCGTGCCGACAAAATTCTGGGTAGCGACATCGTTGCGTGAAGCACCGACCGATTGTTCGGCATAAGCGCGGCAAGCTTGCTCTTCTGCAGCGAACAGCTCAAAAGGTTTGCCAGGTGTGGGCATGACCGCAACTCGGGGTCCCACTGGAGCGGTAGCGCATCCAGCCAAGGCGATTGCCAGGGTAGAACATACAAAAATTTTCAACATGATCAGTCTTCCTCGATTAATTAATTTAACGTGAAACACGCGTAGCGATCGTACTCTCCCTCGCCCGCTTGCGGGAGAGGGATGGGGAGAGGGAAACGGGCATGATGGGTTTCATCATCAGGGGTGGCAATTTGCCATGCCCGTTAGCCGGAATGCTGGCTGGATTATTTTCGTCCACCAGGATTGTCGCCACGCGAGCCATTTGCTGCAGGTTTCATGCTTTCCCTCATTGCCTCATGTTTTTGCTTGTGTGCCTCCATCGCCTGATGTTCCTGTTGATGACAGGATTTCATCTGTTCGTGTGTAGTGGCAGCAATGACGCAACTCAAGGCAGTCTGCATGATGTTAATTCTGCCCTGAAGTCCTTCGACCTGTGCCTGCTTCATTTTGGCAAACATTTCCTGATGTCTGTTTTCCTCGCCGAGCGCCGCAGTAGCAGCAAATACCAAGCTCACGATGACAAAAAGTGATTTGATCATTATGGTCTCCTTAAGTTCATAAAGTGCAGAAAATGCCGAGCATTGTATGCTTTTCAGCGCCCGCTGCCTATTTAATGGGTAAATAGCGGTTAAAGTGATAATTCCAATCCATTTTGGTTATTGGGGGAGCTTAATTTTCGCCATGCCCCTGGTGTTCGCTGCCAGGGGGTTCATGTCCCATTTCCATGTCGCAATGTTTACCTTGTTCCATCATCCCGTTATCCATCGGTTCATGCTGCCTGTCGTGCAGGCGATGAGCGGCCTGATTGAATATTTTTCGCTGATCTTCCGAGAGAGCGCTTTGTAAGGTAGCGGTGGCTTTGGCTATCTCAGCTAGTTTTTTTGCAAAGTCGGCTGCGTTGTCGGCACCCTGACGTGCAATGGTTGCTGCATCTGCAGCGTCGTCCGTTTTCTTCGCTTTACGTTCGGCCAGTTTCTCGAAAGATTTGGCGAATCCATCCCAGGCAGCCTGCTGTGAAGCCTTGATTTCCAGGCGCTCAGACAACTTGTTTAACTTGAATTTGATATTTTCAGACATCATTTCCGGATTTAATTGCGCATGATGCATCTGATGCATCCGCTGATGGCTCAGCGGATCGAAATGTGCCTCAGGGCAGGCGACAGCCAAAGCATGAACACTGGTCATCAAGAATGCTGCAATGACGATCGCTGATAATTTTCCCGATTGAATATTCATTTCAAACTCCTTGTAAGTATCGCATTCAGCAGGGTACCGAATACCTGAGCGTGAATATTAGGGTAATTTAAGCCCTTTCAATGGCTTCGATTTGTAACAAATTGATAATTCTGAAAGAATCTGGCAGCGAAATTTCCCTGAAAAATTCTGCTAACGATGAATAAATCAATAGGTAGAAGCACTTGAATCGACTGGGGACGGTTAATTTTTTGATACAAATCACACCCAGCCAGTAAAATTTCCTGTTCCTGTTAAAGGGCGGCTGTGCGCTAGATAACAAAGGGGCTTTGGAGTAACATTATACGCTTCAGGATTTAATTCCAACTCTGCTGCCCACTAACGCTTACGCCTGTTAAAAAATGACCTCAGCCATGCCAGCACCGGTAATTCGCAACAACGCTTTCATGAAGGAGTATATTAAATTTGATCAATTATCGGTGCTGGTAATCGACGATATTATGGCCATGCGCCATGCGCTAAAAGCACAATTACAATCCTTTGGCGTGTCATGTATCAATCTTTCATCGAATGCTGAAGACGCGATAAAACGTATCGAGCAGATGGATTATGATCTGATCCTGTGTGATTATAACCTGCATAAATTCAGCTCAGGTCAACATTTCCTCGAATATTTGCGCAACAAGAAACTGTTAAAAGCCACCACGATATTTGTGATGGTTACTGCTGAAACTGAATATAGTTATGTTGCCAATGCGGTGGAATTTACCCCGGATGACTATATATTGAAGCCATGTTCTGAAGATAAACTGAAGAAGCGGCTGGAGAAACTGATTGATCGCAGGGCGTTATTAATGCCCGTCCTTAAAGCGATCAACGAGCTGCAAATTGAAACCGCCCTTAAAGAATGCGATAAGTTATTACCCATGCCTGGCAATAAATGGGTGATGGATATATTGAAGCGCAAGGCAGAATTGCTCATAGAACTAAAGGATTACGATAACGCAACCTTAACCTATCAACAGGCCTTGACGGTACGGGACGAGGCGCCCTGGGCATTACTTGGTCTGGCTCGCACCTGCTTTGCGCTTGGAGATGTTCAACAGGCAGGTGAACTCGCCCGACTGATTGTGAAAAGCAATCCCAATTATGTGGCAACCTATGAACTGCTGGCCGAAATGGAAGCGCTTGCAGAAAATGATAGCGGTGTTTTTAATACCTTGCTGCTGACCTCAAAAATACTGCCCAGTGCCAAGCGCTATCGAGATGTGTCAGAAGCCGCTTTTGTGATTGGCAAACTCGACGAAGCCAAATCTTTGCAGGAATCGGCGATTCGGTTGGCGGCAGGATCGATGGTCGAATCTTGCGATGACTATTTGTCCCTGGCACAGATCATGGTAGATCTGAAAAATCCGGAAGCGGCTATAAAGATTTTGGAAAAAGATGCCAAAAAATATGCGGAAAGCGGACTTTATGGCGTGATTAAAAATGCCATTCTCGCACAAGCCTATTCTGATTGTGACGATCAGTCCAAGGCCAGGAAACTTCTAGAAAGGTCTACCAACCTGCTGGGCGGCAGAAAATCGGACTGTACTGCGCTGACTGCGCTCGGCAAGGCAAATCTCAAACTGGGCGATATGCCCTCGGGTCTCAAATTATTGACCTATGCGGTTCAGGCAAGCAACGCTGGAAAAGACCGTCGCCCTATACTGCATGTCACCAAGGCGATGGTAGACACCGGGCATAGCGATAAAGTCAACGATGTGATCGATGGCGGAAATAAACGTATCCTCATGTTAGTCGAAGAAGCCAGAAAAATCGTTCATAGCGCCGATTTCAAGGCAGCCTATCATAAAATTACCGAAGCACTGGATATTCATCATGAAAATATCGAAGCTTTGTTTGCTGCGGCACAGCTACATTTATTGTGGATCAGACACGAAGGTAGCCATGACAAAATATTGATTGCCCGTGCCAAAACGTATCTAAGCACCTTGGACAAATTGCTCCCGCAAAATGAAAAAGTGATGGGTTTTTATCGGTTCTTTCGGGAAACGGTGGGTGAAAAATGAAACAAGTCCTCTCCACGCTGGTTATTCATGACATGAAAAATTCATTGGCGTTGCTGGAAATGGATCTTGAGCGATTGAATCACCGCAAAAATGTTCCCATGGAAGCTAAGGATGCCTATCTGCGCTGTCTGGAATTAAAAAGCCGTCTGATCAATTTTCTGACGGTGTATAAAAGCGAACAGTTCGAACTGGAGCCTTGTATGGTGGAAGTCGACATAACCGATTTTTTGGAAGAGCTAGTGGATACCGGTCCTTCCAAAATTCAGGCTCAGAAGCGCCATATTACCCTTTGCTTGACAGAAGCCAAAATTTCATCCGAGGTCAAGTATGCGGGGATAGGCCATTTTGATGCCTATCTGATAGGCCTGGCGCTAGAATCTGCGTTGAATAATGCGGTCAGGTTTGCCCGGCATGCCGTTAATATCTGGTTTGAACAGAGTCAGCATAGCCTGAACTTTCTGGTGTCTGATGATGGTCATGGAATCGGCACCGAAACACAAGGGGCGGACTCACCCTCTACAGGCCTGGGACTGGAATTGTGCAGGGCGGTCGCAAAATGTCATCACGGACAAATATCGCTAGTCAATGCTCACGGGGGAGGTGCCTTGTTTAACATGAAACTCGCGCAGCGATCGTACTCTCGGCTACGCCCCCCTCGCTGCGCTCTCCCCGCTTGCGAGAGAGACCCCAGTTGAAATTTTCGACCGAATTGTGCCCTATGAACCATACCGTAGGGTGCGCTTGCGCACCATTTTGGAGTAAGCGCACCAAGCCAAACCGCTCCCTCCCCCGAAGGGGGAGGGCTGGGGAGAGGGCGAAGGTTAATGGCTAGGG
>CAIRBC010000072.1 GCA_903876685.1 uncultured Nitrosomonadales bacterium
GGGTCTCTCCCGCAAGCGGGCGAGGGAGCAAACAAATCGCTACGCGAGTTTCACGTTAATAATTTTGTCGATAGGCAGATCGCCACGTTCCGGGTTGCTGCTGGCACCAATTAAAATGTACATTTATGATTACATCATTCTGTACATTGGGCGTTATGCTATGAAACAGGTCACATTTACCGACGTTCGCAACCACGCCAAACAATATTTCGACATGGTCGCTTCAGGGGAGACTGTGCGTGTAACGCAATGGCAAGCCGATAAACGCCAGCTCGATGCTGCATCCCGTATGGATTTGAGAGTTGGCTCCGTGTGTACAGACATCCTTTTAAAATATGTCAGGTTCCCCCTTCGTGGACAAGAGCTGCTTTATCGAGTACCTCGACGAAACTTAAAGGCTGTGAAGGAGTTGGTGTAGGTTGGGCAACATTTTTTCGTTGCCGAACATTCAACTACCTTCGCTGACGATGGCGCCATAGCCCTATCAGGGCGCCGAACACCAGGATTGCCAATAACACCACTTGTTCAACTTGCTTGAAGTCGGCAAACAACGCTTCCATCGCCATGCCAAAATAATATCCGACGGTCGCCACCACCACCGCCCAGATAAGGGCACCGGTCGTATTGAGCAGGGAAAATAAAGAAAACGGGATGCTGCTCATGCCAATCACAAAGGGGCCTGCGATACGCAAACCAACCATGAACCGGATCAACAGGATCAGCGGAATCTGGTAGCGATCCAGCAGTCGCTGCACCACAGGTTGCTTGCTGCGCAGCAAAGGAAAGCGCCGCAACAACCGCTCGCCATGCCATCGTCCCATCAAGAACGCTAACTGATCCCCTAATGTACCGGCAACGAAGGCGATGGCGATTACCCAGGTCAAATCCAGAATGCCCCGGCTTGCGGCAAATCCGGCCGAAATCAGCACCGTTTCACCTTCCAGAAAAGTGCCCGCGAACAGGGCATAATAACCATAGCTGGCTATCAATGAAGCCAGCGTCATTGCTTGCAACTGGCTGGCAGGTTGTTCAAGCCTTGCTGTTCGTGAGTAAAGCTCGCAAGCTGCCCTGCCACACGGACAACATAGATACTGTCAAAATCGCTATTATCCCACTCGGGAACCTGTGCAGGATTTGCTCCCAGCGCCCCAAGCAAGTCTTTGGCCAGTTTTTCAGCTAGATGATGTTCCCAGGCGACGATCTGTGTGCCCTCGTTTCGGGCGAGCAATACCTTGGCAAGCTCACCTACCTCTGTCATTCCCCAGTCCAGATTAACCGGCATTCCCACACTGATGGCAAACGGCTCGATGGTGGCAAGCGGCCGAATATAGGCATAGGCCACACCCGAATCGATTTTCTTGAGGGTAGGGTTGGGTGCATAGATCGCTACCGGTTTGCCATAATTGGCTAACAATAACGGTGCCAGTGCCAGGGAACGGTTGAGTCCCTGACAGGATAACTGCCCTAAACCCAGTGCAGGTTTTTCGCCGTGGCGTACGATGACAATGGTGGTGTCGGCATAGGCAGACGACCAGCATAGCAAACACAAGGCTAACATAGATTGGATAAATTTCATGGCTCTCACTCTCAAAGCATGTTTAATTCTGGTTAAAGGTATCCTGATGGTTCACCATTTGCTGGCTTAAATGATGGGCTTTCTAGTTGGCCAAGCGTTGACTTCTAATCGGTCAGGCGATGATCCACCGCATAGCGCATCAACTCTGCATTGCTGTGCAGGCACATTTTCTCCAGCAAGCGATTGCGGTAGGTACTAACCGTTTTTACGCTTAGTTTAAGCGTATCGGCAATTTCAGTCGGTGTTTTTGCAGCGGCCAACAGCATAAAAATCTGAAATTCGCGGTTGGACAGTGTTTCATGCGGCAGTCTTCCTTCCGGCATACTAACCTCAAGGGCTAACATTTCTGCCACTGCCGGGCTGATATGCCGTTTACCGCCCAGTACATAGC
Source organism: uncultured Nitrosomonadales bacterium (assembly GCA_903876685.1). Classification (GTDB taxonomy): domain Bacteria; phylum Pseudomonadota; class Gammaproteobacteria; order Burkholderiales; family Gallionellaceae; genus Gallionella. The sequence goes on from CAIRBC010000072.1 coordinate 1,968, forward strand.
GCACCGCATTCACCACTTCATCGGGCGCACATTCCTTGTTCAAATAGCCGGCAGCTCCTGCCTTGATCAGGCGAACCGCGTATTGATCTTCAGGGTAGGCGGAAAGTATCAGCACCGGCAATTTCGGTTTTTCCTTGCGCAGATGCTTTAACAGTTCGATGCCATTCATGACGGGCATTGCAATATCGATCAGTGCCACATCACATTCATTTCGGCAAAGCCAGTTAAAGGCATCATTGCCATTATTAAAATTGGCCACCACACTCATCTGTCCGGTAGATTCCAGAATCAGTGTCAACCCCTTGCGAACCACATTGTGGTCGTCGGCTATCAGTATACGGATCATGATTTAGTCTCGGGTATTAGTGGCAGGATCACTGTCACACTGCAGCCTCCGCCTGGCGGAACATCGAAAATTATATTGCCTTCCAGTTGGGCGACGCGTTCCCGCATGCCGAGCAGACCAAAGGAGTTTGTGGCAATGGCACGATTCTGGGGTATACCCCGACCATTGTCGATAATCGACAGAACTACCTCTTCGTCATTGCAATGATATTCAATTTCTACCAGGGTAGCACAAGCATGCCGTACCACATTGGTCAGCGCTTCCTGGGAAATACGGAATAGTGCTATCGACCTTGGGCGATCCAGTTTTTTGTTGCAGCCGTCAATAGCCGGATCACAGACACAGTTTACCCGGCATTCGATGCCATGCAGCTTCTGAAATTGTGCAGCCTGCCATTCCAGCGCCGTATACAGGCCGAGATCATCCAGTATGGTCGGGCGTAGTCCGGTGATGATTTTGCGCATCACGCCGGTCGCATGATCAATTAATTGCGACATTTCCCCGATATGCTCCTGTAACCGGGTCGACTCGGCGGGGATTTCGTTCTTGCACCAATAAGCTTCCATTTTAAGGGTAGTCAGCGTACCGCCCAGATCGTCATGAATTTCGCGCGCGATGCTGGCTTTTTCTTCTTCCCGCACCGTCTGCAAATGTGCCGAAAGGTCGCGCATTTGTCGCTCGATCAGCTTGCGTCCGGTAATATCGCGCGACATCACGATAAAGCGTCGTTCGCTGGCATGATGTTTGGCGGCAACCGAAAGTTCGAACCAGAATTTTCCTTGCGGCAATTGCAGCTCGAACTGTCTGCCACTGGATTTACCTTTTTCATCAGCCTCTTGCAAAGCTGACATCACCTCGGAAGCCGCCGCAGGAGGCAGTATGTCAGAAACTTTTTTGCCGATAAACGTAGCCGAAGGTGCTGCAAGCAAATCATCCTGATGAGAATGATAGTCGTAGTAGCGTCCATCCAGTCCCAGCTCGAACAACAAGTCTGGTATGGCGTCGAGTGTCGCTTGCAGCTGATTCTGCATTTCCAGTATTTCAGCGGTGCGCCGTGCCACTTCGGCTTCCAGCAGCTTGTTCTGATTTTTCAGCCAGTCCCTCGCATACTTGGCTTCCAGTTGCGCATTCACTCTCGCGAGCACGATGGCGGGAGGGTTGTGTTTTGCGATGAAATCGGCAGCACCCAATTGCAAGCCTCGCTCCACATCTGCCGCATCGGTAAGTGCTGTCAGGAAAATAACCGGGATATCAATCGTCGCGGGATTTTGACGCAAACTTTGCAACACCGCATAACCATCCATTTCCGGCATGATCACGTCAAGCAGAATCAGATCCGGCTTAGGCCCGCTGCTGGCTACGCGCAGTCCCTCTGCACCCGAACTGGCCGCCAGCACGCGATATTTCTGCCTGAGCATATCGCTTAACAAGTAAAGAATTTCACTCGAGTCGTCGATAATCAGGAGGGTGGCAATGCTTGTCATTTTATCTGCCAATTCGATTTTTACCATTATTCCTAACCAGGCGACCCACACTAAACCGGAAAGCTGATCCAGCGATCCAACCTTTAAAGCGGAAAACATCCATCATGTATTGGAATTATACATCCAGCAAATTAAAAAAGTTTTGGCAAGTTGCTTAACAGCATTTGCACACGGGCTTGCAAGCTGGCATTATGGAAACTGTTTTTACTAAGCATTGTCATGACTAGTCCTGAATTCATTGATAACCACAGCTGGTTCAAGCAGCTATTCTACTTGTCACCTGATCCCACCTGGATTATTGAAGGGAACCGGTTTGTCGAGTGCAACGATGCGGCTGTAACTACGTTGGGCTATGCAAATCGGGAGGAATTGCTCAACGTGCATCCCTCAAAACTTTCTCCTCCCAGTCAACCTGATGGCGTAGACTCCTTTAGCAAGGCCAATCTGATGATGGAGATTGCCAGAGAGCATGGCTTGCACCGGTTTGAATGGATACATACCAAGGCAGATGGCACAAAATTTACGGCCGAAGTCACGCTACTGGAGCTTGAACTGACCGACAAAAGGGTATTTTACTGCGTTTGGCGCGACATTAGCGATCGCAAGTTGAACGAACAAAAGATTCAATACATGGCGTATTACGATGCGCTGACCGGCTTGCCTAACAGACGACTGTTCAATGACCGCTTGCAGCAGGCGCTGTCCATCGCCAAACGGGAAAAGTCGCTTCTGGCACTGATGTTTATCGACCTGGATAAATTCAAGCCGATTAATGATGAACTTGGGCATCATGCAGGCGATATGCTGCTTAGAGATGCGGCACTTCGCATGCAAAATTGCCTGCGGGAATCAGATACCGTCGCCCGCATCGGTGGCGATGAGTTTGTGGTGCTGCTGCCTGCCATTGAAGCAGTACAGGATGCCATGCTGGTCGCCGAAAAAATTCGTTGTGTACTTAACCAACCCTTTACGCAGGCTGACCGGAGCCTGTCCATATCTTCTAGCACCGGTGTCGCGGTTTACCCTGAACATGGTCATGATGAAAGGCAATTGTTCATTAATGCAGACATCGCCATGTATGCTGCCAAAGAAGGCGGGCGCAACGCGGTGAAGTGTTATCAGCCTGATATGCGCTGAGGTTATATGCCTGGTAAAACGGGGTTGCTGCTATTTCATGGTCAGCTTTTGCGCCGGCGTGCGGAAAAAGGTAGATATGGCTTTTGCGGTTTTCGGCTCTCCTCCGCAGCCTTGGGTTTGGGTGTCAGCAGGTTTTTTGGTGTATTTTTTAAGGTAGCCTGGTGCGTTTCAAGGGCAACCGTGATTTGTTCCGTCATCAACTGGATGACCGGATGTATGCCCTTGAGGTGGAAGTCGGCAAGACTCTCCTTGATATCGTAGAGGCGCTCCTGACTCTTGGCTTTACGCGCATGGCCTGACAATAGTTGCTGTGCCTCCGGCGTCAGAGTATAGCCCCCGTCACTGGCAGAAATCAGACCATATTCCGAGAGCCGATAAAATGCATCACATAATTTTAATTCCTGTGGAATTGCGCCTTGCAAAAGTTCAGTTGCAGCAATGATCTCTACAAGTTCTGCAGGACGGCGTTTGGCTGCAAGCGATAAGGCAAGCAACAAGGTTGCATCAACATCGTGAACAGGGTACATCCTCACCTCTCAAAAATTGAAAAAATAACCGTAGCCTGGATATTCCGGATTGCGGCTTTGTCCTGTTACCGGCAGCCTAAAATTTCTCCTGCGCCATCAAATAGCCCCATTGCCCTTGCGGCAACTTTCCCATGGAAACGCGCCCGATGCGGATGCGTTTTTGAGTCAGAATTTGCAGGCCTGCAGTATGGCACATATGAGCAATCTGGCCTGGCCGGATTCCTTTGATGGCGAAGCGTAGACGGGTTTCGTTTTGCCAGCTGACTTTGCACGGTGACAAGTCGCGCCCGTTGTACGTCAGGCGGTGGTTCAACCGTTTAAGCCCTTCGTCTGACAGATCACCTGAAACTTCGACGATATATTCCTGCTCCAGCAGGGCTGCATCCTCAGTAAGCTTGCGCGCCACACGCCAGTCCTGAGTATAGATCACCATGCCGCTGGCGTTAGCTTCCAGCGGCAAGTGCTGCTCCAGTCTCAAGAAATGCTGCTTGAGCAACCGAATGCCGGAAGGGTCGTTCGCCACACGCGTTTCGGCACGCAGCGGATACAGTTCAGGGATGGTCGAGGCAGGTTGGTGCAACAGCATCGTCACCGGTTCGGGCGGCGCAAGGCTGGCATCGGGGTGGAGTTCAATTTTTTGCTCTGTGACCATGAATTGCGGTTGTTCCTCCACTACGCCATCCACCATCACCCAACCACCGGCGATATAAAATTCAGCCTCACGTCTGGAGCAGGGAACTATTTGAGCGAGGCGTTTGGCGAGGCGAATTGGCACTGTCATGGCAAATATCTTGTGTAAACTCACTATTGTAATCGTTCAGCGCCGCCTGCCTAAGACAAAATTCGCTTATGAATAGTCCCACCCCTCCATTAGTATATATTCGGCCAACCCATTCAAGCTAAGAAAATTCAAATCTGGATATTACAAAAATATTTCAGTACCTGGTTTGAAGAACCACTCGGCCCCGAAGGGCAGGGTGGTAATTTCGCTCGCAAATAATACGTTCATGCCTCACCACCAGGCTGGCTCTGGTGATTTTACTTTTCGTGGGGAGCTATGGGTTAGCCGAATATTTACCTCCATCAGTCTTGATGTAATTGTTTAATTAAGAAATTACTTTGCACTAGCCTGCCTTGCCTGACAGCTCTGGTCCCGCCTGAATGGCCGTTAGTGCAATGGTGTAAACAATATCATCTACCAAAGCACCGCGCGACAGATCGTTGACGGGTTTACGCAGACCTTGCAGCATCGGGCCTATGGAGACCACGTTGGCGGAGCGCTGTACCGCCTTGTAAGTGGTATTGCCGGTATTCAGATCCGGGAAAATGAATACATTGGCATGTCCATGCAGCGGACTGGCTGGCGCTTTCTGCAAGCCTACGCTCTCGACGCTTGCGGCATCGTACTGGATCGGTCCATCCACCACCAGCTCGGGACGACGTTGTCGAACCAGGGCGGTGGCGGAACGTACCTTGTCGACGTCATCGCCTGTACCCGAAGCGCCGGTTGAATAGGAAATCATCGCCACACGCGGCTCGATGCCGAAAGCCGCTGCAGAGTCAGCAGACTGGATGGCGATTTCCGCAAGCTCTTCGGCAGTGGGATTAGGATTGACCGCACAATCGCCATAAACCAGCACCTGATCGGGCATGAGCATGAAGAAGACGCTTGAGACGATGCTTGAGCCAGGTTTGGTTCGGATCAGTTGCAGTGCCGGGCGTACAGTGGAAGCAGTGGTATGAACCGCACCCGACACCATGCCGTCTACATGACCTTCTGCCAGCATCATAGTGCCTAACACCACACTATCTTCAAGCTCTTTTTCAGCCTGATGTGCCGTCAATCCCTTGGACTTGCGTCGTAATACCATCGGTTTTACATAATTTTCACGCAGCGTTGCAGGATCGAGAATTTCCAGGAATTCATGCTGCTCAGGCAGGTTTATGCCGTGCGTCAGGGCGATGGAACGAATATGTTGTGGCTCGCCCAGCAGCACGCAATGTGCGATGCCCTTCTCGGCACAGATCACCGCCGCGTGGATGGTGCGCGGCTCGTCGCCTTCGGGCAGCACGATACGACGGGGAACGCTGCGCGCCTCCTGCATCAGGCGGTGGCGGAACATCGGTGGCGACATCAGACCGGAAGTAGCCAGTGCATGGGTAGGGGTGAGGCGGCTCAAATCCAGGTGATCGGCGATGAAATCCATCACCCGGTTCATGCGCTCGAGATCATCCAGAGTAACGTGCCAATCGATCGCGCTAAGACGCTGTGCCACTTCAAAGGTTTCCAGTTCGGTCTTGAGAATGGGCATATTGCCAAAACGCGGGCTGAGGAAGGAATCAATTTCTGGTGCCAGTGATTCACCGCAGGTGAGCAGCAAGCCTGCGATAGGCATCCCCCCGATACGGGCAAGTGCTGCCGTCAGCACCAGATCGGAGCGGTCTCCGGGGGTAACGACCAGCGTGCCCGGACGCAGGCTGGTAACGAGCTGTTCGGGGCCGCGTGCGGCAACCACTATTTCGCTCACTCTGGCTCGGTGAATATCACCGTGGCGATCCACTTTAAAGCCCAGGTCTTTGGCCACGTCGATCAGTCGCGGTGCCGTGAGCGCATGATCGTAAGGCATCACCCCCAGCAGCGGTACATCGATGCTTTGCTCTGACAGCCCTTGGGCGACATCTACACGGTATGAGGCATCGGGCGCGCGAACCAGGATTGCACCGCTGAGACGGCGCTCCTCGCCGCTATAGCGGTGCGCGGCATCGGCGATAATATCAATCACGTTTTGTACAGCGGTGTTCTGGCACATCACCACGACAATGACTTCTGCTGAAAGATTGCGTGCGATCGAAATATTCAGATCTGCAGGGAGCGAATGTTCGGGATTGGGCGCCATTCCCTCGACGATGACAATATCGGCGTACTCACGCGTGGATTCAACCAGTGCGACGATATCCTCGAGCAAGGTTGCTTCGTTGCCGGAGTGTATACTCTCCTCGGCATGTTCAGCCGGAATAGGATCCGGGGTAAACAAACCACACAAAATACGCGTAAAGTGTGTGGAACGATCGAGTGTGCCCGGCTCCAGATCCATATCCGAAACCGGCTTGGCGAATCCAACGCTGAAACCCTCACGCTGGTAGGCGCGAATCAGGCCAAGGGCAACCGCCGAGGCACCGTATCCGGCAGAAGTCGGGGCTAGGAAAAGTGTATGACGTTCATGATTGGGACTCATAGGGTAGACAATCCTGTAGTGGTTATTATTTCAGCAAGCGCAATGGTGTCGCAGGCGATCATCCATTCCTCGTCGGTAGGTATCACGATGGCTGCGGGTTGGCGGCTACGGCTGACGAAGCCGCTCTTGCCGCCTTTCATTTGGTCATTGGCAACGGGATCCAGATCGATACCCAGCACGCCGAGGCGGGCAATGGTGAGCTTGCGGATCAATGACGAGTTTTCGCCGATGCCGCCGGTGAAAACCACTGCATCGAGGCGAGAAAGCGACATCGCCAGGCCGCCGATGTGCCGTGCCAGACGATGAGTGAAGACCGCAATCGCCTCCGCAGCACCCTGATGACCCTCGGCTGCAGCCGCTTCGAGGGTGCGGCAGTCGTTGGACAATTCGGACAGGCCGAGCAGGCCACTTTCTTTGTTCAGCATGCTGTCGAGGCCAGCCAGATCGAGTCCGGTATGTTGAGCGATGTAGCACAAGGCACCAAAATCGACATCACCAGAGCGGGTACCCATCACCAGACCTTCCAGTGGCGTGAGTCCCATGGTGGTGTCAACGCTTGCGCCATTTTTAACGGCGGTAGCTGAACAACCGTTGCCGAGATGGGCAATGACCAGGCCGTGATCAGCAGGATCCAGCTCAAGGAATCTTTCCGCTTCACCCGCCACATAGCGGTGCGAAGTGCCGTGAAAGCCGTAGCGGCGTACACCGAGCTCACGCTGATAACGGCGCGGCAAGGCGTAAAGATAGGCTGCAACAGGCATGGTCTGATGAAAAGCCGTATCGAACACGGCGACCTGCGGGATGTTTGGCATCCCTTCCAGCATCGCGCGTATGCCGAGCAGGTTAGCCGGGTTATGCAGTGGTGCCAGCGGGCAGCAAGCCTCGATATCGTTAATGATGGCCGGTGTAATCAAGGCAGAGGCAGTAAAGTGCTCGCCACCATGCACTACGCGATGACCCACCGCACAGACATTTTTAAGCCAGCCCAGTTTCTGCAGTTGCTCTAACAACGCGGCGAGAGCGCCAGCATGCGCAGCTCCTTCGAGCTTAACCAGGCTGCGCGCGCCGTCGAGATCGAAACGGATGCTAGACTCGGGAGCACCCAGTCGTTCGGCAAGACCCACCAGCAGAGGCTCGCGGCGTGCAGCAGAATAGAGCGCGAACTTCAGCGAAGAAGAACCGCAATTGATGACCAGAATCAAGGCGTGTGGTGTAGCTATCGATAGATCCATACGAAAATAGTCCAGTAGATTAATTGAGTGAGACGCCGGCAAATAAGCGGTTATTTACCCGGTAAACGGGAGCAAATAATTTAGCCGACGCTATTCCATGATCGCATTGTAGCACAATACATTGCACTTGCGTAATACTTTGGTCATACGATACTACTTTGATTTCGGCAAATCAAGGGGAATAATGAGCAGGAGGTGCATCAATAGAGAGGGTGCGGGCATGATGCACCCTTGGCGATGCCTGATAAATTCTGGTGCGTAAACGCACCCTACGAAACCCATTGGAAGAGGGTGGTTTATGGGACGGCTATGGATTAGCCGAATATTTACCTGAATATTCCGCTAACTCATTAAAGGAAAAAAATTCTAAAAATTACACGGTTGATCTGCGGACAGATTACCCGCATCGATCGCGAGGGATGCGGTGGGTGTTCTACTTCAATACAAGAATGCGCTATTTAAGGGTGAGCGTAGCCCGGATGGAATGAAATGGAATCCGGGGTTGTTACTTCACGCAACCTGGAAAATCGCACGTGATCTTATTTTTCCCGGATTCCGCTCCGTTACCTAGGGGTTGCCGAGCTATCATGAAAATGACTGTCTGCCACCCGGATTTCGGCCTGCGGCCTTCATCCGGGCTACGTTGCTTATTTTCAGGATAATGCAGACTTATTAGCGAATAAACAATCGCTCGACCCAGCGTGTACCTGCCGCAACATCGTCACGCAAGCCGGCATTATAAGGCGGGGTTTGCAGATCATCGGGCGGTGCGCTAATCAGGTTCAGATCAACCGACTGAGGGATACCCACCAGACCGGTATCGTCACGCTCGAACCGGTAATACAAACCATTCCATAACTTGGCACCGAAATCACGGGGTCGTTTGAACAGGAACAACAGGCTATGCTCCAGCCAGGCAAAGTTCTGCTGACTGACGGTAGACGGATTCTTGTAGGGGTACGGCACATGGCACAGTACCTCTTCGGTACTCTCCAGGCACTTGAATTCCTTCATGGACAGAAAATGATCGGTGAAGCGAGCGTAGTTCATATTCAGCTTGAAACTGATGCTGCCGTTGGGCTGCGGCGTGAATTCCACGTTGCCAATCTGAATAAGCTGCTGGTCGCGGGTGAGTACGCTAATCGTTTTAACACCCGATAACTCCCAGGCATCGCAAAAAGGGCTCAACAACAGCAGTATTAAGTACAACAAAGACCGCTTGAAATATTCCTGCTTCATGATTTCAACTCCTCATTAGTAGCGATTGCAAATAGTCCAGTGAAAAAGACGGGTGCCTGTTCAGGGTACGACAGGTTTGGCATGCGCAGGGCGAAAAGCCTTGCATTGTTCGGGATCTGCGTCGAGATAGGGGCCTTCGATCAGATCAATGCAATAGGGTATGGCCGGAAAAACTGCATTCAGGCAATCATCAATCGCAGAAGGTTTGCCGGGCAGATTGACGATCAGAGTCTTGCCGCGTATGCCGGCAGTCTGCCGTGACAAAATTGCTGTAGGCACGAATTTCAGCGAAGCGCTGCGCATCAATTCGCCGAAACCAGGCAACATTTTTTCACAAACCGCCTCGGTCGCTTCTGGCGTCACATCACGCAGCGCTGGCCCGGTGCCGCCCGTAGTGACAATCAGACAGCAATTCATTTCCTCACTCAACTGACGTAAGGCGGCTTCAATCTCAGACTGTTCGTCCGGGATGATTCTTGCCTCTGCCTGCCAGGGTGAAGTCAGCACGCGCGTGAACCAGGCGTGAATCGCCGGGCCGCCCTTGTCTTCGTAAATGCCGCGACTGGCGCGATCAGAAATGGTCAGAATGCCGATGCGTGCAATGCTCATAAGTCCTCCAATAGCTCAAATATTCAACGCGGTCGCAAAATCCTGCGGGGTATCCAGATCAAAAAAACTGCGTAAGCCGGGATCGGCATCCAGTAACTCGGTTTCAGGCACATAGCGTACCTGTAATTGTTGCAAAACTACCCTAAGGCTCTTCTGTTGTGCCGCCAGACATTTGCGCATAACCGTTACACAACCCGTGGTATAAAAGGCTGTCAGTGGCTGCGGATGGCCGTTGACCACTGGCACTACCGCCTGTGCGCTGCGACAGTTCGCTAAAAGCCGGATCAAGCCCGGGGCGACAAAAGGCATATCGCAGGCGACCGCAAAGCCCCAGGGTGTGGAAATGGCATCGAGGCTTGCCACCAATCCGGCCAGCGGACCGCCGTTATGCTGACCATCGCAGATTTGCCTCTGGTCTATATCCGGTCGCGGCTGGCGCGTGCTGACAATCACACTGGAAAATAACGGTTGCATGGCTGAAATGACACCTTGTAACAGCGTCTGACCCTCCAGCAGCAGGTTCGCTTTATCAGTACCCATGCGGCGTGAGTCTCCGCCAGCCATGATGATTGCCGTGCAATCTTCGATCATGGTTGTTCGAGAATGAAGCGGGCGATGCCCTCGACATCTTCCAGAGCAAAATGCGGTAGCTCCGGGTAGACTTCAGCCATGTCGGTGACCAGCGCAATCAGTCCGTCTTCGATGCTGCATCGCGGTGGCTTGCCGATGGCTCGTCGCAGCACTTCAATTTTCGCACCCTTGCTTTGTGAAAAACCCTCCGCCAGCACCAGTTCTGCTTCACCCAGGAAACGCGCGGCCAGTTGCTCAGGTTCGCGGCTCTCGACCGCATCTGCGACCAGTTGCAATTGGTTGGTGGTGACCAGCATACTCATTACCGCACCCGCACGCTTGTAGCGATAGCTATCTTTACCCGGCGTATCCAGTTCCACTTTATGATGTGCATGCTTGATGGTCGCCACCCGCAAGTCTCTGGCGCAAAACTCTCGCAACAATTTCTCCACCAGTGTGGTTTTCCCGGAACCCGAATGTCCTACCACTATCAATAGCTTGCTCATGGATGCGGACTCACCCAGCAATCACCTTGCGGTGTAATTTCTTTTTTCCAAATCGGCACCCGCTGTTTAAGCTCGTCAATCATCCAGCTGCAGGCTTCCAGTGCGGCTCGGCGGTGTTCTGCGCCAGCCGCGATGAACACGATATTCTCGCCCCCTTTAACCGTGCCAAGCCGATGCACGATGCGGGCATCCAGCAAGGCAAATTTTTCGATCGCTGCCAGGCGCAAACTTTGCATCTCGGACAGCGCCATGCTGCCATAGGCATCGAAGCTGATTTGTGAAACTTCGCGACCTTCTGAGAAATCGCGCGCACAGCCCAGAAACGTGGCGATGCCACCCATACGTTTGGAGCTTGCCTGCAACGCCCTGATTTCCTCGTCCTGGGAAAAGTCTTCCTGCTGAATTCTGACTGCCTGCTGCATATCCGCTCCCCGATCAACCGCCTGAAAATTTAGCCATGAAGGCCACTTCGCACCCGTCATCGATCACTAATGATAAATCCCGCACATGCGTACCGTTAGCGGCAACAAAACAGACAATTTCGAAGGCGGCCGGATAAACGGCAGATAACTCATCCCGCAAATCCTGCAGGCGCATCCCGGCCCTGTGACTGACTTGCAACGCATGTTTACCGATACGTTCCGCCACCGGCCCGAAAAACAACACCTGTATCATCTTGCCTCTCCATTTTCTCTGAGCCAGACGCCGCTTTTACCGCCGCGTTTTTCTTCCAGCTGTATATTTTCGATGCGCATCCCCCGGTCTATCGCCTTGCACATATCATAAATGGTCAGCAACGCCATGCTGGCCGAGCACAGTGCCTCCATCTCCACCCCTGTCTGTCCGACACAGCCTGCGGTGGTATGCACCTTGATGCCGACACAACCCTGATCATCAGGTTCGACAATCTCGCTAAATACCACTTCCACGCCGGTCAGGGCAATGGAATGGCACATCGGGATCATGTCGGGAGTACGTTTTGCCCCCATCACTGCGGCCACATCGGCTACCGTCAACACATCGCCCTTGGCGATTTTCCCTTCCCTGATACGCGTCAGCGTCGCTAGTTGCATGCGCAGTACACCGCTGGCAACAGCGACACGCAAGGTATCGGATTTTGCGGAAACATCCACCATGCGCGCCCTGCCGGAATCAGAAAAATGCGTCAATTTATCCATACTATCCCTATAAAATCGATCAAACTTACGGATTAACCCTGTGTTGGAATATTCCTTGAAAATAATAAATCTCACCCGCCTATATAGGACATTTCAATCTTTTTGGTTGGCTTGTCAGTCGCCGCATGGCGCAATTCCGAATAGCGATCCTTGCGCTGCGCCCAATGACCGGCGATTAACCCGGTGAGTATTTGATCACTCGCTCCACTACGTAACGGTTCGCGCAGGTCAGTGCCGCTGCTGGCGAATAGGCAGGAATAGAGTTTACCATCCGTGGAAAGTCGGGCTCGAGTACAGCTATGACAAAAAGCCTGGGTGACCGAAGCGATCACGCCGATTTCACCGCCGCCATCCGCATAATGCCAGCGTTCGGCAACTTCGCTGGTGTAATTGGCTACGCTCTGGCAGATCGGGTAATGATGATTGATTTGTGCCAGTATTTCCCGTGCCGGAACCACATCAACCATCCGCCAGCCATTGGTGCAACCTACATCCATAAATTCAATAAAGCGTAATACGATGCCGGTATTTCTAAAATGCTCGGCCATCGGAATAATTTCATGGTCATTGACTCCACGTTTCACCACCATGTTGATTTTTACCGGTGTCAGACCAACCTGCTGTGCGGCATGGATTCCATCCAGCACCGTTTTGACAGGCACATTCGAATCGCTCATGCGACTGAAAGTCTCATCGGACAAACCATCCAGGCTCACGGTAATCCGCCTCAGTCCTGCATCCTTCAACGACTGCGCTTTCTGTGACAACAGCACGGCATTGGTGGTTAGCGCGATTTCGACAGGCTGCCCTGCCGTAGTTTGCAATTTTGCGAGGATTTCAACAATCTTTTCTATGCCATGACGCAACAGCGGCTCACCCCCCGTCAATCGTATTTTTTGCACTCCCAATTCAATGAACAAGCTAGCCAGATGCTCGATTTCTTCAAAGCTAAGCAAAGCTGAACGGGGTAAATAGGGATGATCCTTGTCAAATACCGCCTTGGGCATGCAATAAGTGCAACGCAGATTGCAGCGATCCGTCACCGAAATACGCAAGTCGCGCAGTGGACGAAGGCGACTGTCAATCACCTGTTGCAACGCATCCTGCTGCAATTTGAGAGGCTCTGCTCTGTTAAGCGTTTCAACCGACATAATGTTAACTATTTTAGATATACTACATACTATTATACCTTATAAAATATGTCATCTATTTTAGTTTTTCAATGGCACATTCCTCGATTTATTAATCCACCGGCCTGAAGGCCGGAGACAAATTATTAAAGGAATTTGCGAGTCGGGCAGGTTAAGCAGCCGGCTTGGCAGCAACACGCTTGGGTGTCAGCACGGTGGCTTCACCATCGATGACCACAACATCGCCTACGCGACAAACGGTTTCCATCACTACGCGGCGTTTTTCGACTAGTACTGACTTAACCGTCACCGTCGTCACCACCGTGTCACCGGGTCGCACCGGCGCACGAAAAGACAGGGTTTGTCCGAGATAGACTGTGCCAGAACCTGGTAACTGGTTAGCCAGAGCCGCTGAAATAAATCCCGCTGATAACATACCATGAGCAATACGCCCGCGAAACGGGGTGCTTGCCGCATACGCCTCATCCAGATGAATGGCGTTATGGTCTCCAGAGACGTCCGCAAACATGCTGATATCGGCGTCGGTAATGGTCTTGGAAAAACTGGCACTCATGCCGGGGGTGAGTTCTTCCGCAGTGTAGCCTATCGCTTGATTCATAACTTGGTGACTCCTATGATTAGTGGGTGCTGCAAAATGCAGCACTCAGGGAATTTTAACGTGAAACACGCGTAGCGACTTACTCCCGGCTACGCCCCCCTCGCTGCGCTCTCCCCGCTTGCGGGAGAGGGATGGGGTGAGGGAAACGGACATGGCGGTTTCATTACAAGGGGTGGCATCATTGCCATGCCCGTTA